>JANRLE010000331.1:0-36241 GCA_033762895.1 Bryobacteraceae bacterium
CATCGCCACCTTCGGCATGATGTGGGCCCTCAATTTCACCCTCAACAGCGTGACCATGCTCGCCCTCGTGCTCATGGTCGGCATCGTCATCGACGACGCCATCGTCGTCCTCGAGAACATCTTTCGCTGGGTCGAGGAAAAGAAGGTCTCCGCCGCCGAAGCCGCCCGTGGCGCCACCGCCGAGATCGGCCTCGCCGTCCTCGCCACCACCTTCAGCCTCGTCGTCATCTTCGTCCCGGTGTCCTTCATGTCGTCGTTGGCGGGACGCTTCCTCTTCCAGTTCGGACTCACCTCCGCGGTGGCCGTCCTCGTCAGCCTCCTCGTCAGCTTCACCCTCACCCCGATGATGAGTTCGCGCCTGTTGAAGGCCGATACAACGGCGGACCACGGCGGATCCAGGAAAGGCTTCTACGCGGCGATCGACAGAATCTACACGCGTATGCTGTGGTGGGCGATGCATCACCGCTTCACTGTGGCGGCCTTTGCCGCGGCGGTGATGGTATGCTGCGTGCCTCTCTACAACATGGTGCGGCAGGAGTACATTCCCACCAACGTGGATGAGGGGGAGTTTGAGATGTCGATGATGGCGCCCGAGGGCACCAGCCTTTCCGCCATGATCGACGTCATGAACACGGTGGACACCGAACTCAAGTCGCTGCCTGGAGTGCAGCACCTTCTGTTCACCGTCGGCGTAGGCTACCTGCAGACGGTGAACATCGGCCGCGCGTTCGTACAGGTTGAGCCGATTGAAGACCGCGTGGTTTCCCCCGGCCGCTTCTTCAGGAAGCTGCTGGAAGGCAAGCCGATGGATGTCTTCACCAACATCTATTCCCAGCGCGACGTGATGCAGGAAGTTCGCGCGCGGCTGAAGAAGCGCTTTCCCGACGTTCGCTTTCAGGTGCGCAACGTGCAGACGGTGAACCAGGGTTCGGCGCCGGTGGACATTGACTTCGTCATCCGCGGACCCGAACTGGAGGAACTCTCACGCTACAGCGAAACGCTGCGCGAGGCGGCTTTGAATATTCCCGGCCTGGTAGACGTGGATACCACGCTGCGTATGACCAAGCCGGAATTGCGCGTGATGATTGACCGTGAGCGCGCGGCCGATCTGGGCGTGGACGCCTCCGACATCGCAGGCTCGCTGCGGCTGATGGTGGGCGGCGACGACGAAGTGTCGCGCTACCGCGACAACAAGGTGGCCGACGATTACGACGTGGAAGTGCGGCTCACCGGCCAGGACCGCAACAACGCCGCCACGGTATCCAAGCTATACGTTCCCTCCACCAAAGCGAAACTGGTGCGCCTGGACAACGTGGTGAAAATGCGCGAGGGCATGGCCGCCTACCGCATTGAAGGACTAAACCGCGAGAGGCAGGTGGCCGTCCGCGCAAACGTCGCGCCCGGGTACGCATTGGCCGACCGGCTGGAGGAGATGTACAAGGCCGCCGCGAATCTGAACATGCCCATGGCGTACTCCTCGACGGTAATCGGCAGGGGCCGCGAATTCCAGCGCACCATGGGTGAGTTCCTGATCGCATTCCTGCTTTCGGTGGCCTTCATGTACATGATCCTGGCGTCGCAGTTTGAAAGCCTGGTCCACCCCATCACCATATTGCTGAGTCTACCCCTGGCGGTGCCATTCGGGTTCTTCTCGTTGTGGCTGTTCAACGACACGCTGAATTTGTATTCGGCGTTGGGGATTTTGGTGCTGTTCGGCGTGGTGAAGAAGAACTCGATCCTGCAGGTGGATCACACCAACAACCTGCGGCGGGAAGGCATGGACCGGCTGCCGGCCATCATGCAGGCAAATCGCGACCGGCTACGCCCCATTCTGATGACGACACTCACGCTGGTGGCGGGCATGCTGCCACTGGCGCTGGGCACCGGGCCGGGCGCCGAGGAGCGGCGGTCGATCGCCATCATCGTGATCGGCGGGCAGAGCCTATCGCTGCTGTTGACGCTGTTGGTGACGCCGGTGGCCTATTCCATCTTTGACGACATGGGGGCGTGGATCGCGGGCCGCCGCGGTCAGGCCGGACACAGACAGGCGCCGGTAGCGGGCGACTAAGCCGCGACGCTCTCAGGCGATGATCTTCTTGTGTACAGCCCCGGCGATGTCGGTCAGCCGGAAGTCGCGGCCCGCGTAACGATAGGTCAGCTTCTCGTGATCGAAGCCCAACAGGTGCAGGACCGTCGCGTGGAAATCGTGGATGTGCATGCGGTCCTCCACCGCGTGGTAACCGATATCATCGGTGGCGCCATAGACGAAGCCGGGTTTCAATCCGCCCCCCGCCATCCAGATGGTGTATCCGTAAGGATTGTGGTCACGGCCGTCGTTGCCTTGCGAAACCGGCGTGCGGCCGAACTCGCCGGCCCAGATCACAAGCGTGTCCTTCAACATGCCGCGCGACTTCAAGTCACGGATGAGGCCCGCGATCGGCTTATCCACTTCCTTGGCGTTTTCGGTGTGCTTCTCAAATAACTGCCCGTGCTGGTCCCACTTATAGCTGTGCGTACACTGCACATAGCGCACGCCGCGTTCGGCCAGCCGCCTCGCCAACAGACACTGCCATCCGAAGTCGCGCGTCGTCTCCTCATCCAAACCGTACAGTTTGCGCGTGGCCTCGGATTCCTTGTCCACCTGAAACGCCTCGGGCGCTTCGGCCTGCATGCGGAAGGCGAGTTCAAAGTTCTTGATGCGCGCCTCCAGTTCCGGGTCGGACGGGCGCAATGACTGATGACGCCGGTTGATGTTCTGGATCATGTCCAGCTCAAACCGCTGCTGGTCATTGGAAAAGCCCTTCCGCACCAGATACTCGATGGGCTCACCCTGAATGTCTTCCACTTTCAGTCCGGAGTTTCCGATCGCCGTGCCCTGGTAGGCGCCGGGGAGAAACGCCGAACTCCAGTTTTTCGCTCCGCCATGGGAGAGCGCCGGCTTGATCGTAATAAAGCCGGGCAGGTTCTGATTCTCCGTCCCCAGGCCATACACCACCCACGAACCCATGGCCGGCCGCACGAACGTGCTGGACCCGGTGAAGGTTTGCAGCAGCGCCGCGCCGTGGTCCACACCTTCGCCCACCAGCGACCTGATGATGGTCAACTCGTCCACCACCTCGCGCGTGTGCGGGAACAGGTCGCTCACCGGGATCCCGCTCTTGCCCCCGGGACGGAACTCCCAGGGCGACTTCATCAGCGCGCCGGGAGGGCCATCGGCAAAAGCCAGCGGCCGCTTAAAGGGCAGAGGCTTGCCGTGGTCCTTCACCAGCCGGTCCTTAAAATCGAAGGTGTCGATGGAGGAAGGGCCGCCGTGCATGAACAGAAAAATGACGTTCTTGGCCTTGGGCTCGAAATGGGGTTTGCGCGGCGCCAGCGGATTGGCTGAGTCCGCCGCCAACAGCCCCTGTAGCCCCAGGTAGCCGAATCCGCACGCAGCGGCGCGCAGAGCCGCCCGGCGGGTAACGGGCCTTTCCGGGCGGTGGTACAGCGATCGAATCGTCTTATCAGTCCACATAAATAAACTCGTTCGAAGCAATCAAAGCACGGCAGAAACTTTGCCAGGCATCCTGTCTGGCATGCGCGCCAGGGTAGGTTTTCTGGAACCTGGTGATGTAAGTCAGCGCGGAATCCACTTCCCCGGCATCCGGCCTGCGATTCACCGCGCGCAGATACACGCGTTCCAGGCGCTGCGCGTCACTTAGCCTTTCATCGGAAAGCACCGCACCCGCCAGGTTCCTGGTGCGATCCGTCACAAACGTGCTGTTCATCATGAACAGCGTCTGCGGGGCCACGTTGGTGGAGATCCGCCTGCCCTGCACCGTAGTGGCGTCGCCGAAATCATAAAGATTGAGCAGCGTCGGCAGATTCGCGCGCCGCAGGGGAAGATAAACCGAACGGATCTTCTGCGTCTCGGGATTGATGCTCAGCCGGTCCTGGTTGTTTTCGCCATCGGTGCCGAACCCGCTCTGCAACGTCCCGCCCATCTTAAAATCGATGGAGTTGTCCACCGCCAGCAACCCGTCGCGGATTTCCTCCACCGACATACGGCGGCGGAAGAAGCGGGAAAAGAGCCTGTTTTCCGGATCGGCCTGCAGCGCCTGCTCGCTTGGCGTGGACGCCATCTGATAGGTGCTTGAAAGCATCAGCATGCGATGCATCTTCTTAAACGACCAGCCGTTTGCGATAAAACGCGACGTCAGCCAATCCAGCAGTTCCGGGTGCGTGGGCCGCTCTCCCATCTTTCCGAAGTTATCCGGCGTGCGCACAATTCCTTCGTTGAAGTGCCAGTGCCAGATACGATTGGCGATCACGCGCGTCGAGAGCGGATTGTCCTTGCTCGCCACCCAGTCGGCCAGCGCCAGACGGCCGCTACCCGCCTCACCCGGCCGCGGGTCCGCGGGCTTGGCCAGAATCAGCGGGAAGGCCTTCGGCGCGTCTTCGCCGGGGTTGTTGTAGTCGCCGCGCACAAATATCTTCTGGCTGACCGGCGTATCCTCCTCTTCCACGGCGCAGGCCATGTCAGGCTCGGGCGGCTTGGAAGCCTTCAGTTGTTCCAATTCCGCCTTCAAGCGCGCCATCGCCTGTTTGGCCTCGGCGGAAAACACCCTGTCCTGATCCTTTTCTGAAAGGGCGAACGGCCCGATCTTCGCATCGATGTAGACATCGTAGAAGAATCCATCCTCCTCAGCCTTGAACATCGGCTTGGGGCGGGGCGGCATGTTCATTTCCGCCAGCATCCTCCGCGATTCTTCGCGCCAGCGGGCCAGGGTCTTTGACCATTTGGCCATCGTGGCCGTATAGGTTGCCTGATACTTGGCGGCCACTTCCGCCACGTTGGCATCGGTGGCCTTGGCCCAGTCATCAAAATGCGGCTTGGTGCGAGGATCCGTCTTCAAATACTCCACCCAGCGCTTCAGCACACCGGGCTTGAGCTGCCTGGCGGAGGCGATCTGATCCGGATTGCCTCCGGAGGCAACCTGGCGCGCCGCCAGCATGTAATCGGCCAGGCGCGGCGTCAGGTCCTTGTTATAGCGTTCCTTCTCTCCCTCGGCCACGTCATCCATGCGCATTTTTGTCTGATTGATCTTGTCTTCATGCGCTTTGTAGGCGGCGTACACCTGCTTGGAAACCAGCGGTGTATACAGAAGCTTCGACACGTGCGTATCGGCTTCGCTGAAGCTCTTGGTATTGGCGAAGAAATTGACGATTGAGTAATAGTCCTTCTGCAGCAGCGGATCGAACTTGTGATCGTGACAGCGCGCGCAGGAAAGCGTCACGCCAAGAAAGCCCTTGCTGAACACGTCCAACTGTTCGTCGTAGACGTCGTAGAGCATTTTCTTCTTGTCCTGCTGGGCAATCGCCTTGGCGCCCAGGGCCAGAAAGCCGGTGGCAACGATGCCCCGCGGATACAGGCCGTTCACGCCTTTGTCCTTCATCAGGTCGCCGGCGATCTGCTCTCGGACGAATTGATCGTAGGGCAGGTCGCTGTTGAAGGCGTCGATCACATAGTCGCGGTAGCGCCAGGCGTAGGGATAGCGATGGTCTTCGTCGTTGCCGGTGGAGTCGGCATAGCGCGCCACGTCCAGCCAATGCCGGCCCCAGCGCTCTCCATAGCGGGGTGAGTTCAGCAGGCGATCCACCACCTTGGCGAAGGCCTGCGGCGAGTTGTCGCTCAGAAACTCCGCAATTTCCTTTTCACCCGGAGGCAGCCCGGTGAGGTCGTAAGTCGCCCGCCGCAGCAGCGTCAACTTGTCGGCAGGCGGAGCGGGTTTCAAGCCTTTCGCCTCCAGTTGCGCCAGGATGAAGTTGTCCACCGGGGACTTCACCCAGGCCACGTCCTTCACCCGCGGGACCTGCGGATCCTTCACCGGCTGAAACGCCCAGAACGACTTTTCCTCCTGGCTGAAGTTGCGGCCGCCTTTTCTCACCGCGCTGGCCGAAGCCGCCGCCGAACCGGCGCCAGGCCATGGCGCGCCCATCTTCACCCATTCGGTGAGAGCGGTGATTTCCCCGTCGGAGAGCCTGCCCATCGGCGGCATCTTGAGCTTGCCGTCGTAGGCGATGGCCTTCAGCATCATGCTGGATTCGGGGTTCTCTTTTGAGACCAGCGGCCCGGAACTGCTGCCGGTCCGGAAGCCTTCCACGGTCGTCAGATCAAGGCCGGAAGTCTTCGTCTTGGCGTTGTGGCAGGCCTGGCATTTGGTAGCCAGCACCGGCCGCACCTTTTTCTCGAAGAATTCAATTTCGGCGGGATTCTGGGCGGAGACGGCCGCCGATACGAGCAGATACACAGATAGAGAGCGGATGATCATGGTCGCCTGGATGTACCTTCCTTCATTATTGCACCGATCGGCTTCAGTTTCGAACCGGAGTTGTACACGCCAATCCAGTGGTTGGTGAAGCGCAGGGGAGGCTGCGGGCTCACGGTGGGCATGTGGCAATCGACGCAGTTGGCGGCGCAGGAAGCGGCCGGCTTCGAATGGCACTGTGCGCAAACCGCGTTGTAGGCGGCGGCGCGTTTTTCCAGGGCCGTGTGCGGCGCGTGACAGCTGAGGCAGCCCAGTTTTCCGCCGCGAAAGCAGGCCGATTCCGCCAGATACAACGGAGCATGGCGCACGTTCCAGGCGTAGTTCCAGTCGATCTTCGCATTCTGTGCATTCGGCGGGCGATGACAGGCGCCGCACAACGCCACTTGTTTCGCCGCGGGGAGCCGGCCGGGGTGGATCACGTTATTGCGGGCGGGCTTGCGGGCGTGCGCGGCGGCCGGGCCGTGGCAAGCCTCACAATGAACGCCCGGTTCGGCGGGTTGGATGGCGTTTTCCGCGTCAATGCGCAGTTCGCCGGTGGTGTGGCAGCGAAAGCAGCCATCAATGCCGGTGGCCGGATCGCGGGTCTTGTAGAGCAGGCCGGCGGATTCGGCGATGTTGATGGGCTTCAGCGATTCCTGCCCGGGTGTCGGGCTCAGCGCCTTCAATGCCGTGTAGTAAGTATGAAAATGCTCCAGATAGTAATTGCGGTCCACCCGCGAAACGAACGTGACGGCTTGGACGCCTGAGCCGAAGGCCCATTCGATCGGCGACTCCACACTCTGCCCGGGCGTTGAAATCCGCACCTTTGGCCCGCTGAGGAATTCGAAGCGGTAGGCGGGAAGACGGGGGGCGGGCGGCACGCGGAAAAATTCGCCTGCCAGCGGATGGCGTGCCGTGGCGCGCAGAGCAAACGCATGTGCGGTGGCCGATTGCTGCTGATGTTGGCGCCGATGGCAGACGGCGCAGGCGGCTGAGCCGGCGTACTGCGCCCCAAGCGCAGCCGCCGACAGCAGCATGATGATCAACGCTTTTCCGGTACGATCCACAAGTAAAGTACGCGTCCGTTCTTCACTATTTTTTTCGCCGGCTTCCAATCCTCCATATCGAACTGATGAGAGACCACACGTGCGCCGGGCTTCAGATCGGCCAGCAGCTTCGGGCGCAGCCGCTTGTTGACGGTGGTAAGCAGATACAAAGTAACAACAGTTGCTTCTGAGATATCGGCAAGAAACAGGTCCTGCTCGATGAACCTCACGCGATCGGCGATGCCTTCGGCTCTGGCCCGTTCGTTGGCTTCCCTGATCCGCCCCGGATCGATGTCGATGCCGACGCCACGGGCGCCGAACTGGCGGGCGGCCCTCACCACAATCCGGCCGTCGCCGCATCCAAGGTCATAGACGACATCGGACGGCTTGACGCCGGCAAGCTTCAGCATCTCGTCCACAATCTGTTCGGGCGTGGGCACATAGGGGACGTCGCCCTTGCCCTCCTCAAATTGGGCGGGAGCGAAAACGGCGGCGGGAAACAGCGCAAGAACGCTTCTTCGCAGCATATTGCCCTGCCTTATTATACGGGACCCCCACCCGCCCTCAGCTTCCGGTAAAGCTCCGCTTGCCGCTCCGCGATCACGTCCCAGTCGTAGCGGTCCACAACGGTTTGCCTGGCGGCGGCTTCGATGCGCCGGCGCCGCTCGCCATCGCTCAGCAGCAGCCGGATCGCGCCCGCCATCTCCCGCGGCCCGGCGGTGATCAACACGTCATGATCATGTCTGACATCCAATCCGTTCACTCCGGCCGGGGTGCTCACCACCGCCTTGCCCATCGCCATGGCCTCCAACACCTTGATATTGGTACCGGCCGAGGCCGTGAGCGGCGCAATCACAACCGCCGCGCGGCGGTAAGCCGGCCGCACATCGGCCACGAAGCCTTCCACTTCGATTCCGTCTCGATCAAGATCCAGGGACACGCGGTTGGCATAATGGCGAAGCTGTTTGCCTGGCTCGCGCCCGGCGATCACATGCAGCGCCGGCCGCAGATCGCCCAGCAGCGGCCACACCTGGTTCAGAAAGAACTCCAACGCCAGCAGATTGGGCAGATGGCCAAATGTGCCGATGAACAACAGCCGAGCCGGCTCAGGCGATTCACCGGAGGGGGCGAACCGCTCGATATCGACGCCGTTGGGCAGCACCACACCGCGCTCGCCCACCGTCTGGCGGTCCTGTTCCGACATCACGACAATTGCGTCCAACCTGCGCCATGCCTCCGATTCAAAACGCCGCCACCGTTCCAGTTGTTGACGCCACTCCCAGCTTTCTCCGCCGGCCAGTAGCTTGCGGTAGAGGTCCACCTTTACGTCGTGCTCCACCAGAATCGTTCTGGCGGGGGCGCAGTCGGCGTGGTACATGGCCATGCGCGTGTATTCAAGCTGTACGATCCCGGGACAAAATTCCGCGACGGCGGCCCGCAGGGCGGCGTGGAAGGCGGGCTGATCGAACTCCTCCACGGTGTCCGGCCGGCCGGTGAGAGGCCGCGAGTGCGATCCCACGCGTTGCACCTGGATCACGCGCGTGAAGATTCGCAACAGTTCCACGGGCGGCGGCTCGAATCTCTCAGTGAAGACCACCAGCACCTGGTCATAGCCATCGGCGGCCCGCCGCATCAGGTTGTACATTCGCACCGCGCCGCCGTGCGAGAGCGGGAACGGCGCATAAGGCGCGGCGATCACCAGCGCCGGCTTGCCCGTAGTCGGCCGCCCCTCGTATTCGCTCACGCAGGTCCGCATTGCCAGTTCCTGCAGGGCCCGATCGACTTCGGCTGGTGTGCGCCGGAGGCGGACGGGCGCCGAAGCCAGTTCCTTTAAGGACTCCGGATTGCCGCGCAGGGCGGAAAGGAAAACCGCCCGCAGTTGCCGCCGCCAGGGCCCGGTGCCCCGCAGTCCCTTTCCCTCCAGAAGACGCAACTGCCCGCCGCCTCCACCGCCACTCCATCGCAAGGGCCGCGTCCACTTCAGCCATAGCGCCCGGCGAAACGCGGGTCTTGCCAAACGCCGCAGCCATTTCCGCCACCCGGCATAGGGCCTTGCCTGCAGCCGGATCCAGTTCCCCGCCCTCCACAGCAAATGGCGGACCATCTGTGGCGCTGATCTTGGCCGCAGGAGGAAATGATCCAGATTTTCATTGAAAAAGAGACAGTGCAGAGGCCGCAGCCGGAACGCGATCCAGCGCAGGTTGCGGCCCGGGATCCGCGGCTCCAGCATCAGCGCCGTGTAGGCGATCGGCCGCCCCGCCAGATCGGCCCGGCATCGCGCCAGGTTCTCGGCCAGCGTCCACTGGGGATGATAGGGAATCCAGGTGCCGGCGTCAGGGGCGAACTCGGCGATCGCACACACTTCGTGATCGGGAAACTGCGCCTTCAGACGTGCGAGGAAAGCTGGAATGCGGGCGGGAGAAGCCGAACAGGCGGCGACGACGACGGGCGGAGGCAATTCACTCTTTTAGCATTTTTCAGGGATGCCCGAATTGGGAGGCAAGTGGAATCAGCCGTTCATACATCGCCGCCGGGATGGGGCTGGCCCAGTGTCCCGTCCACATCGCAAGGCCGGTGATGCCGAACAACACCACGGCGATCAGGGCCGCTACCAGGCGCGGTGAAACCGGGCGCCCCACCGGATCAATCCGCATCGCCAGCGCGCCTTCGGCCGGGCATGCCGCCACGCACGACATACACCCCACGCATTCGGCGGAACGAACCTGAACCAACCGGTCTACCGGCAGGCCCGACGGGCATGCTTTGGCGCACTTGCCGCAATCGATACAGGCTTGCTTCACTCGCCTGATGCGTATCGGACTCAACAGCGCCGCCAGCCCCATCACCGCGCCATAGGGACACAGATAGCGGCACCAGAGGTTTTGTACAAACACTGAGCCGATCACCAGAACGCCGATGATCACCGCCGCCGTGAGGCTGAGTTGGCGGAAAAAGTTCAACATTTGCACGTCGACCACAATGCCGTAGGGGGAGGCCAGGAACGCGCGGATATCGGGCGCGGCCATGCTCCCCACCGCGTACAGAAACAGCCCAGCCAGAATGTACTTCAGGCTTCGCAGCGGAATGTCCAGCCACTTGGGGAGGTGGAAATTGCGGCCGAAGGTATCGCGCCCCAGGCGCCACAGGTATTCCGAGATCGTTCCCACCGGACACAACCACCCGCAAAAGCTCTTGCGGGCGAGAAGGGAAACCGTGACAAAGGCGATGAACAGGAACATTGCCGACGGATGGATGACCGGTATCTCGCCGGTGGTAAGCCAATACTTGGTGTTCATCATGCCGGCAATCGGCAGCCAGCCTTCCACTCCCGGGGGGCGCACCCGCGCCGAGGGCGCCTCGACAAAGCGGTAAAATTCCACTCCGATCCAGATGTTCAACAGGAGGAAAGCCAGTTGGACGCCTCGTCGAATCGCTTGCGATTCATCCCCGCCTGCCCGCCGGACCCAGGTCTTCGCCATCGTTGCCTGTCCTCAAGGCAAGTCTATGACCATCGCGCCCCTGGGGATGTGACTAGTGTCACGGGCCACCGGAACAGGCGCATAATAGGGTTGAATATGCCTGTCACGATTGGTGCGGATACACAGAACGGATTTGACCGTCCGATCGGGCTGATGATGGACTGCCACCGCCGGATCGAGCGTTTTTTGGGCGTGTTGGAGTTTCTGGCCGCCTTGCCGGCCGGCAGTGAACTGGACCCGGCCCAGCAGCGGAGCCTGCGCCAGACGATCGAGTATTTCGAGACCGCGGGCCCCCGCCACGTGGCCGACGAGGAGGACTCACTGTTCCCGCGTCTGCGCCATTACCCCCAGTCCAAAGCCGCTCTGAGCGATCTGGACCACCTGGAGCAGGATCACTGCCGCGCCCAGGCGCTTCATGCCACGGCGAACACGATCGGCCATTTCTGGCTGGATCTGGGCAAACTGCCGCCGAACCAGCATGACCGTTTCGCGGCGGCGGTGAGCGAACTCGCCAGCCTGTACCGGGCGCATATCCAACTGGAGGACGAGCGCGTGTTCCCGCTGGCCGAATCGCTGCTGACAAAGGAAGAGACCGCGGAGATCGGGCAGGAAATGGCCGACCGCCGCGGTCTGTTCGCTACGGCCTGACTATTTTGACTTGGGATGAACGAGAGGCTTTTTCTTTTCTTTCCATTCGGCCAGGCCACAGGAGCCTAGCACCTTAAAACCGTTGCTGGTGAGAATGTCCGCGGCACGCGCGGCTCTTCCACCGCGGTTTCAAGCGGTGATGATGACCTTGTCCTTAGGGATCTCCGCCAGCCGCTTTTCCAATTGGCTGACGGGGATGTTCACATAGCCCTTGATGGTGCCGAGTTCCTCGATTTCCTTCGGCTCACGGACATCGAGGAAGAACAGGTTCTTCTCGTTCTCCAGGGCCTTTTCGAGATCCTCGGCGGTGAGTTGTTTGGTCTCGCTCTTGGACTGGGCGAGACCCAGGGCGGCGCCAAGGCTCATCAGCCATTGGGCCCGCGTCAGATTGTTCAACATTGCGCATCCTCCCGTTCATTTCGAATCTTACCAGACGGCGCGGCCCAAACGACGAGGCCCGTGTTGAGCGCGGACGGACCAAAGGTACTGTCCGGTATTGCTACACCGGCAAGTTGGGGTAAACTTGAAAAAATGCTCGAGAACCCGAGGAAGTTCGAAGCCGCTGACCCGTTCGGGAGAACGTGGACGGCCAATCTTGCCTGGCTGCAGACGGCAATATCGATTCGCCATAGTGACTCGATGGATGTGAAGTGGGAACTGTCGGCCGACGACGGAACGCAGATGGATCGCGTGGTGGCGCTGATGCTGCCCGACCTGATGGCGATTTCGCGTGAGACCGGGCATCCGCTCACCGATTCCTGGTGCATTCGGTTGGCCGGTCTGCATCTGCGCAATATGGTGGAAACCTGGGAGGATTCGGAAAAGGTGATCCTCACCCCATCGGTGGACGAAATTGGCGGCTACGCACGGGAGGTAGGTCCAACGGCGGCTGCCTCGCGCTAAAATCGCGGGATGCCGCTTTCCCGCCGCGCCTTTCTCGCCGCCGTCCCCGCATCCGCGCTCGCCCAGATCGAGCCCGGCTTTGAATCGATCTTTGACGGGTCCACCCTGAAGGGCTGGACGGTTCGTGACGGGCCGCGGACCGCGTTCCACGTCTTGGATGGCGCCATCGCCGTCCATCCCAGCTCTAATTTCCCCTCCTGGCTGCGGTACCAGCGCCAGCTTGAAAACTTCGACCTGCGGGGCGAGTTCTACCTGAAAGGCTGGATGGATTCGGGCATCTACCTGCACGCCCCCGAACACGGCCGCAACACCTGGACCGGCCTGGAAGTGAAACTGTTCCACCAGCAGGAGACCAAGCCGACACCGTATTCCTGCGGAGCTATCTTTCCGCTGATCGCTCCGAGGCTGGTGAAGGTGAACAACAAGGGAGAGTGGAATTCCTTCCGCATTTGGATGGACTGGCCTACGCTTCGGGTGTGGATGAACGGCGAACAGGTGCAGGATCAGAATCTGGACGCGACGCCGGAGTTGCGCTACCGCCTGAGGCGTGGTTACCTCGGCCTGCAGTCGCTCAGCTATCCCATCCGGTTCCGCAACCTGCGGATTCAGGAACTGGCGGAAAAGGAAAAATGGGAGCCGCTATTTGACAGAAACACTGGTCTGACGAAGTGGAAAATCTCCGAAGGCAAACCCCGCGCCGAGGCGATAGAAGATACCTTACGGCTGGAAGGACTAGGCCATCTATCCTCCGACAAACAGTATGCGGACTTCGAATTCCACACATATGTCCGCACCAGCCGGGGCCACAATGGAGGCGTGATTTTCCGCTCCTCGGGCGGTGGCACGCGGGCGGCCAGGAACTATGAGATTCAACTACATAACGTCGAGGGAGCGCATTTTCCGACAGGTTCTTTGTATCACCACAAGCGCGCCCAGTACCCTCGCATCGAAGACGAAAAATGGTGGTTTTTACAACTGATCGCCAAAAGAGAAACGTTAATTGTGCGAATTAACGGAGAAAATGTGCTGGAGTTTCACGAGCTCGACAATCGTGAAGCGGGCTTCATCGAGTTGCAGGCGCACCATGAAGGTACATGGTGTGAATTCAAGCACATGCGTATCAAGCCGCTTTGACGTCTATCGCGATCGGGTTTGCCGGGGTGATCTTTTTTGTCGGAAAGCGAAATATTTCATCGCTAATCTTCACAGAGGGGCTATGAGACGCGATCTGATCGACGATGCCCGCTGCCGTCCGGCGCCGGGCGTGGAACTGGCCGCGAGAATCGACTGTGTCTTCGGAGAGATGGCGATGGAGCACCCGGAATGGTGCCCGATCGTTGAACTGAAATACTATCTGGGCCTATCCGATGACGAGGTGGCGAACACGCTCGGCTCAGGATTGGCTACTCTACAGCGGCAGTGGCAGGAAGCCCGATGGTGGATCTTCCAGAAGGCGGAGGCTGGATCGTGGTAGAGCATCCCGGGCGCGATGAACGGCTGATGAGTCTGATGGAGCTTGCGCTCACGATTCCGGAGGATGACCGCGAACCCTATCTGCGGGTGGCATGTGAAGACGATCCTGGCCTGTTCCGGGAAGTGACAGAACGGCTGGAGTGGGAACGGAAGATGAACGGGTTCCTGCTGCAGCCCTTGCTGCCCCGTACCGAACCGGAAAGGCCGTTCAAGCCGGGCGATGTCGCGCTGGGACGGTTCGAAATCGTCCGGGAGATCGCCGAGGGCGGCATGGCGATCGTCTACGAGGCCTTCGACCAGAAACTGGAGCGGCGAATCGCGATCAAGTGTCCCAAACCGGGTTTTCGCCGGCGCCTGCCCCCCGAGTTGCGAAACGCGCTGGAGGTCAGCCACCCCAACATCTGCCGCTTATATGAGATTCACACCGCCCATACGGATGCGGGCGAGGTGGAGTTTCTTACCATGGAACTGCTGGAAGGCGAAACGCTGCTGGAGCGGATCCGGCGCGTGGAGCGCATTCCGGTGGCTGAAGCCGCAATGATTGCGCGGCAGGTCTGTCTGGGATTGGCCGAGGCGCATCGCAAGGGTGTGGTTCATGGCGATCTGAAACCGGGAAACGTAATCATCACGAAGGATCCCAACGACACGATCCGCGCGGTGATCACGGATTTCGGACTGGCCCAGCCGGTTTCGGAGATCTCAGGTCCGACCGCGGCGGCGCAGAGCCGGTTCCGGGGTACGCCCGACTTTATTGCCCCGGAGTTGTGGAAGGGCTCACCCATCACGCCGTCCTCGGATATCTACGCCCTCGGCGTCATGCTGTTTGAGATGATCAGCGGACGGCGGCCGTTTGAAGGGCGCCCGGCATCGCAGCGGATTGGAGTGACACCGGTCGCGCCGGGCAAAGTGGCGCCGGGCGTTCCGCGCGCATGGGACCGGGCGGTGACTAACTGCCTGGCGCCCGAGACAATCGCCAGGCCCTCCAGCGCCGCCGAGGTCGCCGCCCTTCTGCAGGAGAAGGACCGGACGAAGTGGATCGTCTTGCTGGCGGCCGCGCTGTCGCTGTTGATCGCCGTGTATGTGTTCGCCCGCCGGCCGGAGATGCCTGCGGCGGTGCTGACGGTGATGGACCTGGACAGCGACGGCGAATCCGCTATTTTCGCCAGGGGCGTAATGGTGGATGTCTCGCGCCGTCTGACCGCGCTCGGTGGCGACGCCGACCGCAAGGTACGGGTGATCATGGTTGACGACAGTGACCGCATCGACGTCCGCCGCCCGGAACAGGCCGCTGACGTTTTCGGGGCCACACACGCGCTTACTGGCAGGATTCGCCATGCCGGCGGCCGCTTCACGGTGGATGTCGCGGTGCTCGACCTGAAATCCAGGCAAAATCTCAAGGAATTGCACTCGGATTATTCGAGGGCGGAGATCGGCAGCCTGCCGGGTGCGTTGACCATCATGGTGGCTGCCGTCTTCGATATCCGGACGAAACTTGCGGCCGCCACGATCAGCCAGCCGGCCTACCCCGACTATGTGCAGGGTCTGTCGCTGCTAAAGAGCGATCTCGATACGGCTGACAGCGCGATAGCCTCGTTCGGCCGGGCCATTGAAGCGGATCCGGACTCCGCGCTGCCCTACGCGGGACTGGCCGAGGCGCAGCGGCTCAAGTGGGGTCTGACCAATGACCGGAGTTGGCTGGAGCGGGCCGAGGAGTCCGCCGCCAAGGCTCTGGCCCGTAACCCGGACTCGGCGGAGACGCTGCTGGTTCTGGGCAAGCTCAAAGTCAGCCGGGGCGCTTATGCGGAGGCGGCGGCCGCTTACCGCCGGGCGCTGGCGCTTGCGCCCAACCATCCCGACGCCCACGTGCGCATGGCGGAAGTGCAGCGCGAGGCCGGGCAGATTGCCGAAGCCGCGCGTTCCTACGAGACTGCCATTCAGTTGCAGCCCGGTTATTACCGGCCGTATTTCGACTACGCGGTTTTCCTGTCGCGGCTGGGCCGCTACCAGGATGCGATCGTTCAATTGGAGACGCTGACCCGGATCGCGCCACGCATGCGATCGGCTCGCTATGAACTGGGCCGGAGCTACCTGGAATCGGGACGGCTTTCCGATGCCGAAAGAGAGTTTCGCACCGCCATCGCCATTCGCGAAAGCTGGGCCGAACTGGTTGGCCTGGCTGCTGTCTCCCACCTGCAGGGCCGCTTCCGCGATGCGGCCACCTACTACGAGCAGGCCATGAAGACAGCGCCGGTTTCGGCGAATCTGCTGGCCAACATGGGTGACGCCTACCGTCTCTCGGGCCGGCCGGCAGATTCCGCCTCGGCCTACGCCAAGGCGCTTGCGTCAGCCGAAAACGACGTGCAGACCAACCCGCGCAATGGCTTCCACCACGCCATGTTGGGTTACGCCGCTGCGCGGACCGGTGACGCGCGTAGGGCCGTTTTCGAAACGACCCAGGCGGTGGCACTGGCGCAAAAAGACACCCGTGTCCAGTGGCGGGCGGTGGCTACCCTGGAAGCACTGGGCCGGCGCGAGGAATCTCTTCGCTTGCTCCAGGATGCGCCAAAATCGCTGCTTGACGATCTCAGCCGCCAGCCTGATTTGTCGGCCTTAGTTACCGATCCTCGCTTTATACAGTTGAAGTCACTACAGAACTAGTGTCTGTAAGGAGAATCAACGATGGCTACTCACAAGTGCCTGTTAAAGCTGGTCAACAAGAAGGTGGTCCCCGAATGGTCCAGGAACGCCAAGAAGATGCAGGTTGGCGATACCGTGCGCTTCACCAGCGGTTACGGACGCGTTCGTCTGGATTTTCAGGAAGATTGTCCGTTCCTGGCCGAGAAGGTCTCAGGCGGTACGGTCGCCTTCTTCCTGGACAGCCAAGCGACGCTTGGTCTGAAACTGAAACGGCTTGGCCGCAACAAGGCGTACGATTTCGTCTGCACATCCGACGCGGGCCCGGTGAAGGGATGGCCGGACAATGGCGGCGGCCAGATACCGCCCCAGGATCCGCCGCCCACCACGTAAGCTAGGGTCGCAGGACAATCTCAATCCGCACGGGCGCAAACTCACCGGTATCCTTGCGGGCAGCGTCGCTTTCCGGCGCCGCCCGCCGGGATCGCATCACGGGCTGACGGAATCCGAACAGAGGCTGGCTCTGGCTGGCCGTAGCCGGTCCGCCGAGTTCAAGGATCAGGCTGCGCAACTCGCCGGCGCGCAAGACGTCGCCGGTGGGCACAATCAGCGTTGCGCCTGCAGGCACGTTGGCGGCAAAGAGCGTGGATTCGGCGCCGTCGTTTCCCGTTCGCCGCACCACGAGCGGACCGGACTTGTGCGGCGTAATGGTGAGTTTGAAACGATCGCCGCCGGTGAGATCCCGCACCGAGGCGACGGGCTGAAACACGCCTTCGGCATCGGCACGCAGAATTCCATATTCGAGGACAGCGGGCGCGGCCTGCCTGGCCTCGATCTTCTTCAGGCCGGCTGGTGGCGCGGCGGAGGGCGCGGGCAGAAGAACAGGCGCCGCGCCGCGGGCAACGGAGTCGCTCAGCGGTTCCACCACAGGCGCCGGCTCAATGGTTTGAGCTATCTCCGCTTGCTGTTTCGGCATCTCCAACCGATTCCGGGCCACCGCGGGATTGGAAGCGGCCGGCGTGGGCTTGATGCGTTGTTTTGGGGCCGACTCAAGGGAGGGAAGCTCAGCGGCGGGCCGGCGGGTCATCTCAGCGGCACTGTCCTTCGTCACATTCATCGCTGTGGCCTGGTGGCGAGGACGCTCGGGCCTCCACAGAACCACCGCCAGTACGGCTGTCGCCGCCAGCGCCCCGGCCAGGCTCCACCCCATCGGCCTGGTCATCCAGGATGCCGCGCGCCGCCAGAACGCCGGGTTCGTTTCCCCCAGCGCGGCGATCAGTTCCCGCCGCGCAACGGGCTCATCCAGCATCTCTTTGAGCGCCTGCTCCTTCATCAGATCGTCGAACAGCGCCTGATCCTTCAGCGCGGTTTCAAGCAGGGCTTTCTGCTCATCCGCTGACAACGATCCGGTGGCATAGCCGCCAATGGATTGGGCGGGATCGGGTGGATGGCCGTTACCGGGCGTTTTCATCGGGTGGCCTCCCAGTCGCCGCCCATCGCCTCCAGCAATTGTTTGCGGCAGCGGAAATCCCAGGTGTAAATAGTGTTGATGGAGCTGACCTGGTAGATTGCCTGGATTTCGGCGAAAGTCCTGCCCTGCAGCTTCAGCCGGAGGATGTCGCGGCAGCGTTGTCCGAGAGTCGCCAGCGCCTTCTTCATCCGCTCCAGACGCTCACGGCGCGCCGCGGCCGATTCTGGATCGGGAGCCGGATCGGGGAGTGAAATCTCGTCGGCGGGCAGCGACTTGCCTTCCCCGCGGCGGACCCCGGTGCGCACGCCGGACATGATCTTGAACCTCGCAATCTGCAGAGCCAGGGGCACAAGTTCAGTGATCTCCACGACATGAGGGTACTTGACGTGCAGCACCAACAGGACCTCCTGCGCCACATCTTCGGCCCACTCTCTCCTACCACGAGATGCCGCGAAGCCGATGATCCTTTCACGCAGGAGCTGAAGTATTTCCTCGTGTTCCACGGTGTCCCGATGTAGCCAATTGTAGCCGAGGCGGACGGACGGCCTATCGGCGCCGGCGCTTTCGGCCGATAGACGTAACGATGACACGCCTGGTTGCCCTTGTTCTGCTGATGATGTGGCTACAACCGCTTGAAGCCGGCTGGCCGTTCCGGCGCAAGTCCACCCCCGCCCAGCGGATGAAGAATCAACAGCGGGCCGGCCGCGCGCAGTACGGGGCCGAGGCCTACCGGAAAAAGGTCAAGGAAGGCCGCAGCCGGAAGGTAAAACCGCCCGAGATCCGCGCCAAGGCCACCGGCTCACGGTAGCTCACGCACAGCGATGTTGCGGAATCGGTGATAGCCGCCTGGCGTCCAGCGGTTTCCGCGATGCACCTGAACGGCGATCATCCCGCCAGTGGCGCCGTCAGCGGCGTGGTTGGCCGTTTCGTAGTAATCGATGATGCGTTCGCCATTCAGCCAGACCCGGATGTGCGGGATCGTGCCCTCGATTCTGGCGCGCAGGTGATTCCACTGCCCCTTCTTCCAGTGCGGCAGATAGTTGGCCATCACGGTCCGCACGCCTTCCAGCCGCTCTCCATAGATACCGCCGACGTTGCCGCCCTCCAGATAGTCCAGCATGACCTGATAGGCCTGTCCCTTTTCGTTGGCGCGCAGGAACAGTCCGCTGTCGCATCCGAAATCGGGATTCACTTCGATGGACACCTCGAAGTTGCGGTATTGGCGGTCAGTCAGCATAATGCCGCCATGCCCGGGCTGATCCTGCGTACCTTTGAGAACGCCGTTCTCAACGGTCCAGGCCTTGGTCTGGCCGTGATGATTGACCTGGCTGATGTGCCAGCCCCTGGTGTCGGCGCCGTTGAAAATCCGTTCGAAACCGGGCGGCAGAGACGCCGCGTCTTCCGAAGATCGGGTGAGTTCGAACTTGTGCTCCACGGGCCGGGCGGCGGCGCGTTGTTTTGCCACCAACTCCTGTTCGAGGGCATTGAGCGCCGCGGTGGCATCGCCAACCTTGGCCAGCCCCTCATCGGCCAGCGTCACCTGAATATCGCGCCACCGCGTGAAATGGATGTTGTTGTGGCGAAGAGTGAGCGCATGCACTGCGGCGGCCTGGTCCACCATCGGCGTGGGCAGGGTGGCCAGATTGACGCCTTCGGCCCACTGGCGGCTGTGGAATACGCCGGCCAGCCGTCCGTCCACACGCAGCGCCCAATGGCCGGCGGGGAGACCGGTAACCTTCAGAGGCTGCTGATTTAATGCCTGTACGAAGTCAGCCGACTTCACGGCCAGCGCCGTGGCCGGATCGTCCATGTCCACGGCCATGGGCAGGGCTTCGTCTTTTTGTGCCCAGGTGATAGCAGCGCCGGCGCTGAGCCCGTTCACTTTGGCGTTTTGGGTCCGAATCACCTTTTTCGCGGCGGCATCGATTTCCACCGCGCTGACCACGGCCGGCGCGCCCCAGGCCTTCAGAAGGGCCTGTGCCATGATCAGGTGCCCGCTGGCTGCCGGATGTACGCGGTCCGGCACAATCTTTCCGGCCAGGGTGTGATCGGCGGCATTGGCCTTCTTCAGCATCGCAACCACAGGTCCGTTCAAATCCGCCACATCGAGTTTTTCCTTGGCCGCCAGTTCCCTGAGGAACGCCCCCATCCGCACCAGCACGGCATTGTAACCGCCGCCGCCCATGGGGGGACGGGTGATATCGTCGTAGGGTGACGGCTCGATGGCGGTGATTCGCACTCCCGGGAGCCTGGACTTGAGGATTCCCAGCAGCGCCGTATAGCCCTTGGAATAACGATCGAAAATGGCCTGGTCGAACGGGCGATAGGTACCGTCGTTCATCCCCAGCATGACGGTGACCACGTTGGGCCGGTGGGCGATGACGTCGCGCTCCAGACGCAGGTCAATGGATCCGCCGCGGCCGCCATCCACGCGGTCGCCACCCCAGCCGGAATGCACAAAGGTGATCGTGCGGTTGGGGAAACGGGTGACGGCATAGGTTTCAGCAAATGTCGTATAGAGGCGCTGCTGGGTGATGCTGTCGCCGTAGAAGACCACGCGGTCACCGTCGTTGAGATAGAAGCCGCCGCTTCCCTGGCCTGCCGCGCAGCCTGCCAGCAATGGAACAAAGAGCAATACACTCCAGCGCATCGTGACTTTCTCCTCTTACTTGAACTTCAACAGGGAATGAATGAGGGCTGCCGGGTGCAGAGCCTTGTGGCGGCTGAGATCGGCCACCTGGTGGCGGCAGGAGGTGCCGGGAGCCACCAGAACTTCGCCCGACTTCATGGCGTTCACGGCCGGCAGCAGCTTGCGGCCGGCAATGGCGAGCGAAACCTCGTAGTGATCCTTCCCGTAGCCGAACGAGCCCGCCATGCCGCAGCAGCCGGCATCCAGATCGACGACCGAAGAGGATGGGATCTTCTGAAGCAGCGCCTGCGTGGCCCCCAACATGCCCATGGACTTCTGATGGCAGTGGCCGTGGAGGAGGATCTTTGGCGGTCCGGGGCTCAGGGGCAAGTCGAGACCGGCGGCAAACTCCTCCCACAGGATACAGGCGCCGGCCACCTCGCGGGCCTCCTCCTGCCGGTAGCCGCGCAGCAGCGACGGCGCGTCTTCCTTGAGCACGGACAGGCAACTGGGTTCGAGGAACAGGATTTTCTGGCCGCGCCGTGCCGAGGGATAAAGGCCCTCGACGAGACGCTCCAGTTGTTCCCGCGCCTGTTTCAGCAGGCCCTGCGAGATCAGCGGACGGCCGCAGCAGGCCGGGCGCACAAGGGCAACCGCATGGCCCGCGCGTTCCAACACCCGCACCGCGGCCACGCCGATATCCGGATCGTAGTAGTTGGTGAAGGTATCGGCGAACAGGGTGACTGAAGGGTTGTTCACCGTCAGCATGGAATGGAGAAACGAAGGTTTCCATTCCGGCAGCGCGCGGCGGGGGTCAATTCCCAGCAGCCGTTCATTGGCCCACCTGGCGGGCGCACTTGCGGCAAGCCAGTTCGACACCGGGGCAAAGCGGCTTCCCCACTGCGCCAGTTTATGTACGTTGCCGAGGGCCCTGGCCTTCAGCGGAGTTCCGTGGCGTGAGTAATAATCGGCGAGGAATTCGCTCTTGAATCGCGCCATGTCGACGCCGACGGGACATTCGGCCTTACAGGCGCGGCACTCCAGGCAAAGGTCCAGCACCTCATGCACGCCGGCGTCGCCGAGCCCGGACTCGCCTAACTTTCCCAGCATGGCCAGGCGAAGCACGTTGGCGCGGCCGCGCGTGGAGTGCGCCTCATCGCGGGTGGCCATGTAGGACGGGCACATGGTGCCGGAGAGTTTCTTGCGGCAGGCGCCCACGCCGCTGCACATCTCCACGGCGCCGCCCATGCCGCCAAATTCGGAATAGTCGAAGAAGGCGAACGGATTGGGCGTCTGATAGCCGGCGCCGAAGCGGAGGTTCGCGGTAAGCGGCGGCGAATCGACAATCTTGCCGGGATTGAAAAGGTTCTGCGGATCGAACGTGCGTTTGATCTCGCGGAATGCCTCGTACAGCACCGGCCCGAACATTTTCTTCATGAACGGGCTGCGGACGTAGCCATCGCCATGCTCACCTGAGAGCGCGCCGCCGAAGGTAAGGACAAGGTCGGCCACATCGCTGGCGATCGCTTCGAACTTGCGCACGCCCTCTTCAGTCTTCATGTTCACCACGGGCCGCACGTGCAGGCAGCCCACCGAGGCATGGGCGTAGATGCCGGCCGTGGTTCCATGTTTTTCGATGATGGCGAGAAAACGTTCAATAAAGTCGCGGAGTTTCTCAGGGGCGACAGCGGTGTCCTCGACAAAGGAGATCGACTTGGCGTCTTCCTTCATCGCCATTGAGAGACCCAGCGCCGCTTCGCGGAGGCTCCAGATCTTCTGCTGCTCGGGTCCTGTTTCGGAATGGTAGGCGTAGCCGAACCCGTGCGCCCGCAGATCCTCTTCCAGGGCTTTCAGCCGCGCGGGCAGATTCTGCTTGCGCTCGTCGTAGAACTCCACACAGAGGGTAGAGGCGGGTTCGCCCTTGATGAAGGTGCGCTTCAGGCGCTCGAGCGCGATGTTCTGGGAGGTCTTGGAAAGAATCGCGCGATCCATCACTTCCACGGCCGAGGGCTTGTGCGCGAGAATCACCGGTGTTGCGGCCAGCGATTCCAGCAGGTCGGCGAACTCGATCACCATCACGGCCTTGGCCTTGGGCAGGGGCACCAGTCGCAGCTTCGCCTCGAGCACCACGCCAAGAGTGCCTTCCGAGCCCACCATCATTTTGGACAGGTTTACGGGCTTTGCCGGGTCAGTGAATTCATCCAGGTTGTAGCCGCCGACACGGCGCAGGACCTTGGGATAACGCTGTTCGATCTCGGCGGCATGTTGGGCGGCCAGGCGCACGACGGCTTCATAACAGGCGGCTTCGAGGGTCGCGCCCATCGGCAGCTTGCCGCGCGGCACATCCTTGAACTCAACGATGCTGCCGTCGGAGAGCAGCACGGTCTGTTCCAGCACGTGATCGATGGTCTTGCCGTAGAGCACGCTGCGCGCGCCGGCCGAGTTGTTGGCCATCATGCCGCCGATGGTGGCGCGGCTGGCGGTGGAGATATCGGGCGCAAAGCGCATGCCGAGCGGGGCAAGGTGCGCGTTCAGTTCGTCCAGCACGATACCGGGCTCGACACGGGCCCATTGCTCTTCGGCGTTGACTTCCAGAACTCGGTTGTAGTGTTTGGAGATATCGATCTGGACACCTTCACCGATGGCCTGGCCGGCCTGGGAGGTGCCACCGCCGCGCAGGGTTACCGGACAGGCGTGCTTGCGGCAGATGGCTACGGTGCGGACGATGTCATCGCGGTTCTTCGCCACCACGACGCCGCGGGGTTCGATGAGGTAGACACTGGCATCGGTGGAGTAAAGCGCGCGGGTGATCTTATCGAACCGGACTTCGCCTTCAATGGCGGCCTCCAGTTCCTGGCGTAATGCATCGGGAGTCATCAAATGTGCCTTAAGCCTGCGGCCAGCCGTTCAAGACCTCGGGATAAGGTGCCGCCGCCACTGCCGAAGGAGACGCGCAACGTGCCTTCGCCTCCTTCACCGTAGGCCGCGCCATGCACTACGACGACGCCGTAGTCGTCCATCAGACGGCGGCGGATCTGGCCGGAGTTCCGGCCGAGGCCGCGCACATCCACCATGGCGAAAAATCCCCCTTCGGGAGCGATGACACGCACGCAGTCGATGCCGCTGAGCGCATCGATCACTTTGTGGCGGCGCGCGGCGTATTCTGCCTGCATTTGGCGCACGCAGTCCTGTGGGCCGGTGAGCGCGACGGCCGCGGCGTCCTGCACGAACGTGGCTGGACCGCGGCTGGATTGCTGCAGGATGAGAAACATCCGCTGGATGAGATGCGCCGGTCCGGCGCAGTAGCCTACGCGCCACCCGGTCATGGAGTAGGTTTTTGATAGCGCGTTGACGAGCACGCAGCGTTCTCGCAGTTCGGGCGCCACGGCAAGAGGCGATACATGTTGGGCGCCATCATAGGTGATGGCTTCGTAAATCTCGTCGCTGATCAGGGTGACGCTATATTGCTTGCAGAAGGCGGCGATTCCGGATAGCTCTCCGGCGGTGAACACGGTACCTGTGGGATTCCATGGCGTATTGAGAAGCAGCACCCGGGTACTGGGCGTCCATGCTCGTTCGAGCGCCTCTGATTCGAGCCTGAAGCGGCCGTTTTCCAGGCAGGACGGCACGGGCACGGGATTCCCTCCCGCCAGGCGGATGGGGGATTGATAGGCGTCGTAGATGGGGTCTGGCAGCAGGACGTCCTCGCCTTCGCCAAGCAGGGCCATCAGCGCGGCGTAGATGCCGAAGGTGGCGCCGGTGGTGACGAGGATCTCCGTACCGGGATCGTAGGTGAGCCCATTCACGGCGGCCAGCTTCGCCGCCACGGCCTCTCTAAGCGATTTTTCTCCCCGATTATCCGGATATCCGGTGCGTCCCTTGCGCAGCGCCGAGACGCACGCTTCCACGATATGAGGGGGAGTGGGGAGATCGGGTTCGCCGCGCATCAGCGAGACCAAATCCGCACCGCGTGCTTGCAATTCCCTGACCTCGGCGAGAATCGAGTTCACGGCCGTGGGCTTCAACGAAGCTGTACGCATTCTGAAAAAGGATAACAGAGGTGTGGTGTAATGGCTGGTTTGCCGACCAAATTCTCCCTTCCCACTCCGGCGCTTCTGCTCGATCTGGACGCCTTTGAAACGAACCTGAGGCGGATGCAGGAACGCGTCTGTGCAGCGGGGAAGGCGTTGCGGCCGCATGCCAAGGCGCACAAGTGCGTGGAAATCGCCCGCCGCCAGATTGCGTTGGGGGCCAACGGCGTGTGCGTAGCGACGGTGGGGGAGGCGGAGATGATGGCGGCGGCGGGCATTACGAACCTGCTCTTCACATCGCCCGCGGCTGATGCGGCGAAGATGGCGCGCATTGCGGCCACGGGCGCCATGGTGGTGGTGGATCACCAGGATCAGGTGGCGATGTACTCGGCCTGTGGCGTGAAGCTGGAAGTGCTGGTGGACGTGGACGTGGGCGATCATCGCACGGGAGCGATACCGGGCGAACAGGTGCTGGCAATCGCGCATGCCATTGAGTGCGCGCCCAACCTGACGCTGCGCGGCTTGCAGGCCTATTCGGTGCATGGCTCGCACGCCGGCGAATACGCCGCCCGCAAGCAGGTATCGGAAGCGGCCTTCGCCGCCGTGCTCGAGACCCGGCATCGCATGTGGCGGGAGGGCCTGTGCGCCGATATCCTCACCGGGGGCAGCACAGGCACCTGGGAGATCGACACGGCGCTGGAGGAGGTGACGGAGATCCAGGCCGGCAGCTACGCTCTGATGGACCTGGCCTACCGCCGGATCGGCCTCGATTTTTCCCATGCGCTCACCGTGCTTACCACGGTGATCAGCGCCAATCATGCGGGATTCGTCACCGTGGACGGTGGCTTCAAGGCCTTCTCCACGGATCGGGGCTACGGGCCGGAAGCGGCTCAACTGGCCGGCGCCACGTACAAGTGGGGAGGCGACGAGTTTGGCTATCTGCATTTTGACGACCCGGCGCGGCTGGCTCGCCTGGGAGAGAAGATCGAATTCATTCCGCCGCACTGCGATCCGACGGTGAACCTCTATGACCGCATCTACGCCTGCCGCGGGGAAAACGTGGAAGATGTGTGGCCGGTGATGGGCCGGCTGCGATGAATCCCGGATATCTGTCGCTGGGCGCGCTGGTGATCGCCATTGTGGTGAGCTGCACCACGGAGTTGAACGTGGGTGTGCTGGCGGTGGCGCTGGCGTGGCTGGTGGGCGTGGTGATCGGCGGGATGCGGGTGGAGCAACTCATCGCGGGGTTTCCGGTGTCGCTGTTCCTCACCCTGGCCGGGGTGACGCTGCTGTTCGCGCAGGCGCAGAACAATGGAACGCTGGAGCGCATCGCGCACCATTCGGTGCGGATTTGCCGGGGCAACGCGGGATTCATTCCGATCCTGTTCTTCACGCTGGCGGCGGCGCTGGCGAGCATCGGGCCGGGCAATATTTCCACGGCTGCGCTGCTGGCGCCGATGGCGATGCAGGTGGCCGGGCGGGCCGGCATCCCGGTGTTCCTGATGGCGATTATGGTAGGAAACGGGGCAAACGCGGGATCGCTGTCGCCATTTGCCCCCACGGGCATCATTGTGAACAACATCATGGCGAAGACGGGCATGGCGGGCGTGGAATGGATGACATACACGAACAACCTGGCGGCCCATGCCATGGTGGCGTTTGGCGGCTATTTCGCCTTCGGCGGCTGGAAGTTGTTTCGCAAATCCTACCGGGCTTCGGCGGCAGGGGAGGAGGCGTTTGAAACGCGGCACTGGATCACCACGGGCGTCATCGCGCTGCTGGTGTTGAGCGTGGTCTGGCTGAAGGTGAACGTGGGCATGGGCGCCTTCGCGGCGGCGGTGGTGCTGGCTGTTGCGCGCGCAGCCGATCACAAAGAAGCACTTCGAAAGATGCCGTGGGGCGTGATCGTGATGGTGTGCGGCGTCACTGTGCTGATTTCGCTGCTGGAAAAGACCAGCGGCATGGACCTGTTCAGCGCGATGCTGGCGAAGTTGGCGACGCCCGGTACGGCCACTGGCGTGGTGGCGCTGGTTACTGGAATTGTATCGGTCTACAGCAGTACGTCGGGCGTGGTGCTGCCGGCGTTCCTGCCCGCCATTCCAGGGCTGGTGGAACGGCTGGGCGGCGGTGACCCGCTGGCCATCGCGTCTTCGATGAACGTGGGCAGCCACCTGGTGGATGTTTCGCCTTTGTCGACGATCGGCGCCCTGTGCCTGGCGGCGCTTCCGGCGGGCGAGGACGCGCAGGCGCTGTTCCGGAAGCTGTTGATCTGGGGCTTTTCGATGTCGGTGGTGGGCGCGATTGCCTGCTATCTTCTTTTTTGACCAATGACCTTAACCAGCCTGTTCGATCTTTCACTCATCGGACGCCGCAACAAGACGGCGCTCGAATACCGTGGCGCCAGCTTCACTTTCGGCGAAATCGAGAAACGCAGCAACCGTGTGGCGCAGCTATTTCTGCGGCGCGGATTGAAGCCGGGCGACCGGCTGTGCGTCTACCTGGGCAATTGCGTGGAGATGATCGATATCTTTCTTGCCTGCGTGAAGACAGGTGTGATTTTCGTGCCGATCAACGTGCTGTACCGGGACCGGGAGATTTCGCATATCCTGACGGACGCCGAGCCAGCGGCGCTGATCACCGGCGCCGCCGTGGACACCGCTATCGCCATATGGCGGCCGGAAGAACTGGCGGAAGGATCCGCGCCGGCAGACAGGCCGCAAATTCCTTTGGATGGCGATACGCCGGCGGGCATCATCTACACCTCCGGCACCACGGGCACATCGAAGGGGGCGGTTCTGACGCACAACAACTTCGCCGCCAACGCAGTGAACGTGGTGACCTGTTGGCGCATCAGCGAGGCGGACCGGTTCCTTCTGTGCCTGCCGCTGTTTCACGTGCATGGGTTGGGCAACGGGTTGCACGCATGGCTGGTGAGCGGCTGCCGGATGCGGCTGCTGGACCGCTTCGAGCATCAGAAAGCCGATGGGGAGATGCTGGACTTCCGCCCTACGCTTTTTTTTGGGGTGCCGGCGATGTACGTGCGGCTGCTGGACCTGCCGGAGGGTGCGGCAAAGGAAATCGGGGCCGGGATGAGGCTGTTCGTCTCGGGCTCAGCACCGCTGCCGGCGCAGACGCTGGAGGAGTTCCGGGCGCGGTTCGGCCACACGATCCTCGAACGCTACGGGATGAGTGAAACGCTGATGAACATCAGTAACCCGTATGAGGGAGAGAGGCGTCCGGGCAGTGTGGGGTTGCCGTTTCCGGGGGTGTCCGTGACGCTGCTGGATCAGGAAGGCAAGGCGGTGAAGGACGGCGAGACGGGCGAGGTGTATCTGAAAGGCCCGAACGTCTTTCCGGGCTACTGGCGGCGGGAAGACGCCACGCGCGAGTCATTCCGCAATGGCTGGTTCCGCAGCGGCGACCTGGCTGTACGTTCGCCCGATGGTTATTACACGCTATGCGGGCGTAAGAGCGACCTGATCATTTCGGGTGGTTTCAACATCTATCCGCGCGAAATCGAGGAGTTCCTGCTGGAGCAGGAAGGCGTGGCGGAGGCGGCTGTGGCGGCGGCCCCGGATCGGGTGCGGGGCGAAGTGCCGGTGGCTTACGTGGTGGCGGAGGGAACACTGGATACGGCAACGCTCGAGCGGGTGTGCCGGGAGAAACTGGCGAGTTTCAAAGTGCCGCGGGCTTTCGTTAGGGTGGAGAAGCTGCCGCGCAACGCGATGGGGAAGATCCAGAAGCACCTGCTCCCCAAGGAGTGACCTTCATTGGCCGGCGGAGAGGTCCACCACTTCGGCCCCGGCAGGCGCCTGGAACCGGAACATCGCATCCTGGACGGGCGGGTTCAGCTTTTCATTCCGGAACGTATAGTCCATGATCGATTCGTCCTGCCCGACGACGCGCAATTGGACAATGCGCAAGTCCGGGGTGAGGCGGAACTGCACCTCACGGTAGGGTGCTTTGGCGGACTTCGGTTTCGCCGTGATCCAATTGTCGGCGCCCTCGGGCCGGATGTGATATTCGCGAAAGTCGCGCTGAAAATCGAGCCGTCCGAGGAGGAACGCCAGTGGCGCGCGCATGTCATCGGTCTCCTTCAGCTTCGTCTTTTCGACGCGATTCATGGCCGGGCTGTAGAAGTAGACGTCTTTGCCGTCAGAGAGGAACAGCTTCTTTGCCGGCGAGCGGTAATCCCAGCGCATCTTGCCGGGGCGTTTGAGCAGGAGCGTTCCTGATTCGGTGCGGCTGGCGCGCGGCTGGCTGGCGTAACGGAGCGTCTGTTCGAAATCGGCCTGCATGGCGCGGATGTTGTTGTAGCGGCTCTCCACTTTCCGGAGCGTGGCGCTCAGATCGAACTCAGCCGCAAAGCAAAGGCGCGCCAGCAGGAGAAGTCCTGCGCTTCGGAACCACAATGTAGCCGTTGTTGGCATCGCCAAGCACCTCATTCCTTTCAAGCCCCCAGTACCACCAGTGGGCAGCCAGATAGGCGCAGATGACGGCGTCCAGCCGGTCTTCCACGTCCTTCCGTCGCGGACCATTGCCTTCCACCAGGGGGAGTTCGGCGGCAAGGGAGGGCTCCAGTTCGGCAAACCCCTCAGCCATCAAGTTACGAAGACGCTCAAGACCCGCGCGGCGTTGCGCCAACCGGCCCTTCTTGTATTTTACGATTTGCGGCAGGCCCAGCAGTTGCACGATTCCGGCGTGGGGAAACACTTCGGCCTGGAAGAGTCCGGAGGCTTGCGGTTCGAGGGCGGTGGCGTGGGCGAATCCGGCCCTGCAGAGGGCGCGGGAGAATCCGGTGGTGGCAGCGGCGAAAGGAAGGTTGAGATTGGCGGGATAACAGCCGGCGTGATAACGGCCGTATTTTTTGTGGGCCAGCCGGTCTGCCTCGCGCATACCGGCCGTGTTGCGAATCACCAGCGGAGCGTCCACGCCGATGACAGCGGCGGGGCCTTGAGCAAGTGAGGAAACGGATTGGGCGAGGCCGGCGGCAGGCAGGCTTAGCACCGATGACAACTGTAGTCGGCGGCCGTCCCATTCCAGGAGGGCCACCCCCGAGGTCTTCCCGTACCAGCCGAGGTCTACGCCAACAAATCTCGCAACGGGATGTTCACTCGACAAAACCATCGGCGTTTGTTAGACTTATGGGCGAGAGGATCATTCTATCTATGGCTACCAAGCCCCCCTACGCACCGGGCGCACAGGTGGAACACGGCAAGTTCGGTCTCGGCAGTGTGGTGTCCTGCTCGGACGAATACGTAGTGATCAAGTTTGACGATCATGGCGAAAAGAAGTTCGTTGCCCACATGGTACTGCCGAATTTGAAGAAAAGCGATCGGCAGCCGCCGGCCGAGAAGCGTGCATCGCGGGCTCGCAAGAAAGCCGCGCCTGCCGCCTCGGCTGCAACCTAAAAGCTGGGGGAAACGGTACCCGCATGGGGTGGGGTCTGCTATAGTGGTACTCTTCCTATGAAAGTCGGGGTCGTCGTATTTCCTGGAAGCAACTGTGACCACGACGCTTGGTATTCGGTCAGCCACAACCTTGGCCAGACGGCGGAATTTTTATGGCATGATTCCACCCGTTTGGGCGACGTGGATGCGGTGATCATACCGGGCGGCTTTTCCTACGGCGATTATCTGCGCTGCGGCGCGATCGCCAAATTCTCCCCCATCATTCAGGCAGTGAAGAAGTTCGCGGCCGGCGGCGGGCTGGTGGCAGGCTTCTGCAACGGTTTTCAGATCCTCACCGAATGCGGAATGCTGCCCGGCGCGCTGGTGCGCAACCGCGATCTGAAGTTCATCTGCAAACCGGTGCGGCTGAGGGTGGAGACCACCAACACGCCGTTCACCGGAATGGCGGAAAAAGGGCAGGTGCTCACCATTCCCATCGCGCATGGCGAAGGCTGCTATGTGGCCGAAGAGGGGATTCTGGATGAACTGGAAGCCGAAGACCGGGTGGTATTCCGCTACGTCGACAATCCCAACGGATCGATGCGCGACATCGCCGGCATCTGCAACGCCGGACGGAACGTGCTGGGCATGATGCCCCATCCCGAGCGCGCCACCGACCCGCTGATGGGCTCCACCGACGGCATGGTGGTGCTGGGTTCGATGATCCACGCACTGGCAATGGGAACGGCATTGGAATCGAAATGAGCGCCTTTACTCCGGAAGTCATACGGGCGCATCACATCACAGAAGAAGAGTATCAGGTGATCCTCCGCGAGTTGGGGCGCGAGCCCACCTTCACCGAGCTTGGCATCTTCAGCGTGATGTGGAGCGAACATTGCTCCTACAAGAGCAGCCGCATTCACCTGAAGAAGCTGCCCACGCGGAGCAATCTGGTGGTGCAGGGGCCTGGTGAAAACGCCGGCATCATCGATATCGGTCAGGGATACGCGATCGCTTTTAAGATTGAGTCGCACAATCACCCGAGCTTCATTGAGCCGTTTCAGGGCGCGGCAACGGGGGTGGGCGGAATCCTGCGCGACATTTTCACGATGGGGGCGCGGCCGATTGCGGTAATGGACGCCATTCGCTTCGGCCCGCTGGATGATCCGAGGACAGGCCCCCGGAACCGGCGGATCCTGGACGGCGTAGTGTCCGGCATTGCGCACTACGGCAACTGTTTCGGCGTGCCGACGGTGGGTGGGGAATGCGCCTTTGAGCCAAGCTATAGCGGCAATCCGCTGGTGAACGTCTTCGCACTGGGCGTGGTGAGGAAAGAAGACATCTTCTACGCCAAGGCGGCGGGCGTGGGCAATCCGGTGATTTACGTAGGTTCACGCACGGGGCGCGACGGCGTACACGGGGCGACGATGGCGTCGGCCGAATTCACCGAGGAATCCAAGCAAAAGCGGCCCAACGTGCAGGTAGGCGATCCGTTCATGGAGAAACTGCTGCTGGAAGCCTGCATCGAGGCGATGAAAACGGGCGCGGTGGTGGGTATTCAGGATATGGGCGCGGCGGGACTTACCTGCAGTACGTGTGAAATGGGCGGCCGCGGCGGCACGGGAATCGAGATCGAACTGGACCTGGTTCCGCAGCGCGAGACCGGCCTGACGCCCTACGAGATCATGTTGTCGGAATCCCAGGAACGGATGCTGCTGGTGGCGGAAAAGGGACGCGAGGACGAAGTGTTCCAGGTGTTCCGCAAGTGGGGCCTGGAGGCGGCAACGATCGGCGTGGTGACCGATGACAACCGGATGCGCGTGAAGCATCACGGCGAAGTGGTGTCCGATATTCCGAATCCTGCGCTCACCGACGCGGCGCCGATGTACGACCGGCCGCACACCCGCCCGCTGCGCAATGCGCCGCTGGACGGGCCGGAATTTGCGAGCAGCGATCTGACAGCGGACCTGGAGACGGTGTTGACTTCGGGCGACGTCTGCTCGAAGCGCTATATCTGGCAGCAGTACGACTACATGGTGCGGACGAATACGACGCTGGGTCCGGGCGCCGACGCGGCCATCGTGCGCATCAAGGAAACTGGCACCAGTGTGGCGATGTCGCTGGACGGCAACGGCCGCTATTGCCAATTGGACCCGCGGGAAGGCGCAAGGCTGATGGTGGCCGAATGCTGCCGCAATCTGTCGGTGGTGGGCGCGATGCCGGTAGCGGCGACCAACAATTTGAACTTCGGCAATCCGGAGCGGCCGGAGATCATGGCGCAGCTTGTGGAAGCGATTGAAGGCATGTCGGAAGCCTGCGCGTATTTTGAGACTCCGATCACGGGCGGCAATGTCAGCCTTTGCAACGAGACGTTGGGAGAGCCGATCTTCCCTACGCCGGTAATCGGGGTGGTGGGCCTGCTGCCGACACAGGCGCCGGTGACGATGCCGTTCCAGAAGGCAGGGCGGGCGCTGGTGCTGATTGGCGGCGTGGGCGCGGCGAGCGAGCTTCACTTTGGCGGAACGCAATACGCCAAACAGGTCTTGAAGACGCTGTGGGGGCTGCCTCCGGCGTTGGATATGGAGTTGGAAAAGCGGGTGCAGGCGGCGATCCGGCAGGTGGTTGCCGAAGGACTGGCTGAATCCTCGCATGACTTAAGCGATGGCGGACTGGCCGTCGCGTTGGCCGAGTGTTCCTTCTCCCCCGGGAACATCGGCGCCCGAGTGGATCTTGACTCGGACCTTCGTCCGGAACTGCTGCTGTTTCACGAGGGACCGTCGCGGGTACTGGTTTCCACCACGAATGCGGCGCGCGTTGTAGCTGTGTGCGCGGGGCATGGGGTGGAGGCAGTGGCGATTGGCGAGACCATTTCGGGAAATCTGACCGTAGTCAATCGGGGAACTGTGCTGATCGACAGCCCCGTGGAAACACTTCAGAATCTCTGGGAGGGGGCGCTGGAGAAACTTCTCCATCCCGTACACACACATGTTCGACAAGCTTCATGAAGAGTGTGGTGTTTTTGCGGTCTACGGCCATCCGGAAGCCTCAAATCTGGCGAACCTTGGCATCTACGCGTTGCAGCATCGCGGACAGGAGAGCGCGGGTGTGGCGTCAAGCGACGGCAAGGACGTGTATTGCCACAAGTCGATGGGCCACGTGGCGGATATCTTCACCGCCGAGGTGATCAACTCGCTGCCTGGTGAGAAGGCGATCGGGCATACGCGCTATTCGACGGCGGGCGATACGGCGCTGCTGAACGCGCAGCCGTTTTGCGTGACTACGAACAAGGGGCGCATGGCGATCGCGCATAACGGCAATATCACCAACGCCAGGGAGATCCGCGCCGCGCTTGAAGCCGAAGGGGCGATTTTCAGCGCGTCAAGCGACACGGAAGTGGTGCTGCACCTGATTTCGCGTTCGCGCCAGAAAACGCTGGCGGCGGCCTTGCGCGACGCGCTTCTGCAGTTGGAAGGGGCGTTTTCGCTGGTGCTGCTGGCCACCGATCAGATCATCGTGGCGCGCGACCCGCATGGGTTCCGGCCACTGGCGATGGGCTATATGGAGCTTTCGGGCGACCGTCTGGCTTACGTGTTCGCTTCGGAAACCTGCGCCTTTGACTTAGTAAGCGCTGTGTATATGGACGATGTGGAGCCGGGCGAGATGGTGACGGTGTCCAAGGACGGACTGGTGCGGGAGCGCTTTGCGCCGGTGCGTCCGCGGTCGCAGTGCGTGTTCGAGCATGTCTACTTTGCGCGGCCCGATTCGCTGGTTTTCGGGCGGCCCGTGCAGCGGTCGCGCGAGTCCATGGGGCGGCTGCTGGCGCTGCAGAATCCGACCGATGCCGACGTGGTGGTGCCGGTGCCGGATTCGGGCGTGGCGGCGGCGCTGGGATATTCGGCCGAATCCGGCATTCCATTCCGCATGGGACTGATCCGCAATCACTATGTGGGGAGGACGTTCATTGAGCCTTCACAGGCGATCCGGGATTTTGGAGTAAAGCTGAAACTGAACCCGGTGAAGCATCTGCTGGAAGGCCGGCGCGTGGTGCTGGTGGACGATTCGATTGTGCGAGGCACGACGTCGCGTAAGATTGTGCGCATGGTGCGCAGCGCGGGGGCAAAGGAAGTACATCTGCGGATTTCCTGCCCGCCAACGGTGTCGCCGTGTTTCTACGGAGTGGATACGCCAACCAAGAGCGAACTGATCGCGGCGAATCATTCGGTGGATGAGATCCGGAGGTTCGTGGAGGCCGATTCGCTGGAGTATCTTAAGTTGAGCAGCCTGCGCAATGCCGTGGACGACGAACGCATGGAGTATTGCTACGCCTGTTACACGGGCGACTATCCGACGGAGTTGGTGAATATCGAAGAGTTGATGGCGGCCAAGGGGCGGCGATAGGTGGAAAACCGACGCCTGTGAGACGATGGACGCCGGGCAATGGAAGCGAATCCGGGAGATCTTTGACGCCGCGGTAGAACAGCCTGATCCGGAAATGCGGCGGCGCCTGGTTCACTCGCTTTGTGACCACGACACGGAACTGATTCGCGAGGTGGAAAGTCTGCTGGAAACAGACGCGCGCGCGGAACACTTCCTGGAAGTCCCGGCGGCCGAGGCGGCATTGTTTCCGGCCGCGGCTGCTCCCGCACTGCCCATGAAACTCGGCGCTTATCGCCTGCTGGAAGAGGCCGGCCGAGGGGGGATGGCGGACGTCTACCGGGCCGAGCGGGCCGACGGCCAATTCAGCAAACAAGTCGCGATAAAGCTGTTGCGCGGGGGTATCTACGGCGACGACATCCGCAAGCGATTTCACCGCGAACGCCAGGTGCTGGCGGAATTGAATCATCCCAACATCGTGCGGCTGTGGGATGGCGGCGTGACTGACGACGGCCGCCCGTATCTGGTGGAGGATTTCGTAGAAGGCCCCCCGATCACGGAGTGGGCGAGAGGCCGGAACCTCGATCGGGAATCCCGGTTGCGGCTGTTTCTTTTTGTCTGCGACGCCGTGGCCTACGCTCATGAACGTGGAGTGATCCATCGCGACATCAAGCCCGGAAATATTCTGACGACCAACGAGGGCGCGCCGATGCTGGTGGATTTCGGCATCGCGGGACTGATTGAGCCAGGCGCGGCCGAACCGGGCGGCACACAGACGCTGGTGCGCTATTGGACACCGGAATACGCCTCGCCCGAGCAGTCGCGCGGGGAACCGGCAGGCCGCCCCAGTGATGTGTATTCGCTTGGAGCCGTGCTATATGAGTTACTGCTGGAACGCCGCCCCTACCGCGTAGACGGTTTGCCGCCACATGAGGTGACGCGCATCATCTGCGAACAGGAACCGGATTGGAACGGCCTGGACCGGCGCCTGCGAGCGGTAGTGCGCAAGAGCTTGGCCAAGGACACGGCCGCGCGCTACGCGGGGGCGCAGGAATTGGCGAACGATCTGCGGCGCTATCTTGCCAGGCAGAAGACGGTGGCCGAACGGTTACCGGCGCCGGCCAAGGGGCGGCGAGTAGCGATGGCCGCGGCCGCCGTTCTGATGATGCTGCTGGCCGCGGCGGGATACCGAATCTGGTCTCAGCGGACCTACACAGTGAAACTGGATCATGTGCCTGGCAAGCAGGCATTACCATCGTTGTCCCCGGATGGCGCGGAAGTCGCGTTTCAATGGACTCTCGACGGACAAGGTGGAATCGGAGTGATGGGCGTGGACGGAAAGCGCCAGCGGTGGATTACGCGAAATCAACCGGACTGTTGCGCGAAGTGGTCGCCGGACGGGCGCATGATCGGGTTCCTTCGGGAATGGAAGAGAGACCGATTCGAACTGATGGTGATCCGGCCCGACGGCAGCGGCGAGAGAAGAGTGACGGAGATTGCGGGCATCAGCATGGACTGGAACCGCGACTCCACTCAACTTGCCGTTGCGCACCGCAGGCATCGGGACGAGCCGTTTGGAATTTTTCTGGTGGATGTGTCCACCGGCCGGCTGAGACGCCTTACTGCACCGCCAGCGGGTTACTATGGCGACATCGCGGTGGCGGCAGTACCTTCCGGAGGTTGGGTGCTGGCGCGTTACCAGTCGCCCGGCAATGGAATCCTGATGCGCAGTGATGAGTTCGGCGGGCTGCAGGCATTGACCACGGAGCCGACCTGGGCGATTGGTCCGGTGGTCCACCCGAACGAAAAAGAAGTATTGTTGCGCGCCGCCTACAACGGCAGAAGCGGCATCTGGCGGATCCCGCTTGGCGGCGGG
>JANRLE010000332.1:0-12602 GCA_033762895.1 Bryobacteraceae bacterium
CCGATAACATATATTATGTCAACTTCTCTATGCGGCCCACTGCGATAGCATCTCCTTATATGCGGAACTTCGTCCTCGCCCTCCTCTGCGCCTTGCCCTCCCTCGCGCAGTCCGGCGACGCCTTCTTCGAGAAAAACATCCGCCCACTATTCGTCTCCAAGTGCCTCAGTTGCCACACCGGTGCCAGTCCCGCGGGCGGATTGGCCCTCGATTCCCGCGAACATCTGCTGAAGGGCGGAACCCGCGGCCCTTCGCTGGTCCCAGGCAATCCTGCCACCAGTCTGCTCATACGTGCCGTCCGCCATTCCGACGGCAAGCTGAAGATGCCCCCCGGACCGAAGCTTTCCGACGCCGAAGCGGCCCTATTGGCCCAATGGGTGGAGATGGGCGCGCCATGGGGCGCCGCTTCAACCGGCGCCGCCAGCGGGAAATTCTGGTCCTTCGTTCCGCCGTCTGATTCCCCGGCCCCGATCGTGAAAAACGCCGCCTGGGTCCGCAATCCGGTCGACGCCTTCCTACTTAGTAAGTTAGAGGAAAAGAGTCTGACTCCGGCCCCGCCTGCCGACAAACGCACTCTGATTCGCCGCGCCACTTACGATCTCACCGGGTTGCCGCCCTCGCCCGAAGAGGTCCGGGAGTTCCTGGCGGACACGACGCCGCAGGCGTTTCAGAAGGTCGTCGACCGCCTGCTCTCCTCGCCGCGCTATGGTGAACGCTGGGGGCGGCATTGGCTTGATGTCGCGCGCTACGCCGACTCCAATGGGCTCGATGAGAACCTGGTTTACCGCCACGCCTGGCGCTATCGCGACTATGTGATTCAGGCCTTCAACAACGACAAGCCCTACGACCAGTTCCTGCGTGAGCAACTGGCCGGCGACCTGATGCCCGTAACCAATTCCTCAACTGACTTCGAACGCTGGACGGCCACCGGGTTTCTTTCCCTTGGTGCCAAAATGCTGGCCGAGGATGACCCGGTGAAGATGGAGATGGATATCATCGACGAACAGTTGGACACGGTGGGCCGCACGTTCATGGGACTTACCGTTGGTTGCGCCCGCTGTCACGATCATAAGTTCGACCCCGTGCCGCAGGCTGATTATTACTCGCTGGCCGGCATCTTCAAGAGCACCAGGACAATGGAGAACTTCAAGGTCGTCGCCAAGTGGCACGAGCATGTCCTGGCGCCGAAACAGGATCGCGATCATCTTGATGCCCACCTGGCGAAAATCGAGGCCAAGAGCAAAGAGTCCGCCGCCATCGCCCGCGCTGCCAACGAAAAGCTGACGGCCGAAGCCAAGCGCAAAGCCGGAGCCTATCTGCTGGCGGCCCACCAGGTTCGCGAGACTCCGAAGCTGAAGCCGCTGTCCACAGCCGCACCCGTGCTGATGGAGCGAGAGGCCGGCGCCTTCGATGAGGGCAATGTTTCGCGAAGCATCGAACGGAAGAAGCCCAACGTACCCAAGGACAGCAAGGGTCCCTATTTCGCCGAGTATCACGTGAGTATCCCAGCCGCCGGAGATTATCAGATCGAGTTACTAGACGAGGAACGCGGCGCCGGCACGGCGGACCTGTGGATTGGCGGGGTCCTGGTCAAAGGTGGCGAGGGCGCCGTCCAGAACCGCGAGGCGTCTCCGGATGCGGGAGGCTGGTCGCCGTTGGGAATCTTTGCCCTCGAATCCGGCCGCAACACACTAAAGCTGCAGCACAAGCGCCGGTTCCCGTACTTCGCCAAACTCCGCATCGCGGCCAGCCCGTTGCCGGCGGGTCAGCCCGTACCGCGCACCATTGTGCAAATCGCCCGCCGCTACGACGTGAATCCCAGCATCCTTCAGCAGATGGTGGAACATCTGGAACGCTCCAAGGGCGCGCCCGCCTCAGTCCTCTACGCCTTTGAGAATTTCGGGCTCGAAAAGCCGGATGCCCCCTGGACGTCGCCCGCCGCGAAGCTCTTCGAAGGCTTCCGCGCCGCGACGCGCGAGGATGTCGCGGCCCGCTACCAGCAGCTTTTCACCCGGGCGATGGAACAGCCGGAAGGCGCCGGCAACCCGGCCCTCGACTCACTCAACGAGTTTCTGAAGGAAAAATTCGGCCCCTTCCGCGCCCCAGGCGATGCGCGCGAATATTATCCCGCGGATGCCCGCGCGGCACTGGAACGGCTGGAACTGGAGCAGAAGGAACTGGAAAAGGCCACGCCGGACTATCCCAGGGCGATGGGCGTGAGGGAGAACGACACGATTGCCGATCTGCCGATTCACATCCGGGGCAGCCACATCAACCTTGGTGAGAAAGTACCGCGCCGTTTCCTGCGCGCCATCGCCGGTGAGAATCAGCAGCCCATCGGTCCACAAACCAGCGGCAGGCTGCAACTGGCGCAGTGGCTTACCGGAAAGGAGCATCCGCTCACCGCGCGGGTGATGGTGAACCGCATCTGGCGTTGGCATTTCGGACGGGGCATCGTCGCCACCACCGACAACTTCGGCAGGCTGGGCGAAAAGCCAACCAATCAGCCCCTCCTGGACTGGCTCGCGCTTCGTTTTGTGGAGAGCGGCTGGTCAATCAAGGCCATGCACCGGTTGATGATGTCGTCAAACGCCTACCAGATGTCCAGCGCCTGGGATGCGCGCAGCTTTGAAGCCGATCCCGAAAATGCCCTGCTCTGGCGGGCAAACCGGCGCAGGCTGGAGGCTGAGGCGATCCGCGACGGCATCATGGCCGTTTCCGGCGGCCTGGACCTGGCAACCGGAGGCACCATCCTCAGTTACAAGGACCGGCAGTATGTCGCCAACACGTCCCAACGCGGCGGCGTCGACTATGACCGCAACATCCGCGCCGTCTACATCCCGGTGGTCCGCAGTTCAATGTACGAAGTGTTTACCGCCTTCGATCTGCCCGATCCATCCACCCCGCAGGGCGATCGCGACGCCACCATTGTCGCTCCGCAGGCGTTGTTCATGATGAACGGGGCCGTGGTGCTGCGCCACTCGAAAACGATGGCGGAGCGGTTGCTTGCCATGCCCGGTGCCGACGCGGCTGCCCGCGTGCGGCAGGCCTACGAACTGGCCTTCGCGCGCCCGCCGTCGGCCGGTGAGATCGACCAGGCGCTAACGTTCGTCGCCAGCGTGGAGAAAGCGCTGCCGGCAGAGTCCAAAGACCGCCAAATCAGCGCCTGGCAAAGCTTGTGCAAGTCCCTGATGGCATCCAACGAATTTATCTATTTGAATTGAGGCCTGTCCATGAACCGCCATTGGAATTCCTATCTGAATCAGAACCTCTCGCGCCGCCAGTTGCTACGCGTCTCCAGCGCCGGTTTCGGACATCTGGCCCTGGCCGGAATGCTGGGCGCCGATGGCGGGAGCAATCCGCTGGCGCCGCGCGCGCCGCACTTCACCCCACGGGCCAAACGCGTCATCTTTCTGTTCATGCACGGCGGGCCATCGCAGGTGGACACGTTTGACTACAAGCCCCTGTTAAAACGCGATCACGGCAAGCCGCTTCCGTTCGCCAAGCGCAGGGTGGTGTCGGCGGAGACGTTTAATCTGCTGCAGTCGCCATGGGAGTTCAAGCAGTATGGGCAAAGCGGCGCCTGGGTGAGCGGGTTGTTTCCGAACGTGGCGCGGCACGTTGACGACCTCTGTTTCATCAAGTCGATGTGGGGTTCCAACTCACGCCACGGCGGCGCACTGCTGGAACTGCACACCGGCAGCGACACGTTCGTCCGCCCCAGCATGGGCTCCTGGATCACCTACGGATTGGGCACGGAAAACCAGAGCATGCCCGGCTATGTCACCATCTGTCCCACGCAGAGCCATGGCGGCGCCAATAACTACAGTTCGGCATTCCTGCCGGCGCCCTACGCGGGAACGCCCGTCGGTTCAGTGGGCGTGCCGGCGCGCGAGGCGCGCATCCCCTTCATCGCCAATGCGGAAACGCCGCGTGAGATTCAGCGTATGGAAATCGACTTCGCGCAGGCGCTGAACCGTCAGCAACTGGAATCCACCGGTCCCGACCGCGCGCTGGAAGGACGCATTGAATCGTTCGAACTCGCTTTCCGCATGCAATCGGAGGCGCCCGAGCTACAGGATCTTTCCGGCGAAAGCGAAGCCACGCGTAAGATGTACGGGCTGGACAACGCGGTGACCGAAGATTTCGGACGCCAATGTTTGATGGCGCGCCGCCTGTCTGAACGCGGCGTAAGGTTCGTGCAGGTCAGCCATACCTACAAGTGGGATCAGCATGCCGATCTGCGCCGTGATCATGAAGGCAACGCGCGCGAAGTGGATCAGCCGATCGCCGCGCTGCTCACTGACTTGAAGGGCCGCGGCCTGCTGAAGGACACCCTGGTCCTGTGGGGCGGCGAATTCGGACGGACGCCCACCGCCCAGGGATCCGACGGCCGTGATCACAACCCCGAAGCCTTCACCATGTGGCTGGCCGGCGGCGGCGTGAAGGCCGGGCTTTCCTACGGCGCCACCGATGATTATGGTTACTACGCGGTGGAAAAGAAGGTGCATTTCCACGACCTGCACGCCACCATGCTCCACCTGCTGGGAATGGACCACCTGCGTCTCACCTATCGCTTTGCGGGCCGCGATTTCCGCCTCACCGACGTGCATGGCAACGTGGTGAAAGACATCATCGCGTAGCTCGTTCGGGCCGCGCCCGCCGAAGGCGATCTGACATAATTTGAAGGTGCAGAATCTGAAGGCCCTCCCGGCAATCCTGCTGTTGCTGGCGCCGTCCGCCCACGCCGCCGATGCGGCAGACGCGCAAATCGACCGCCAGTTCACCCAAACCGTACGCCCGTTCCTCGCCAGCTACTGCGTCTCCTGCCACGGCACCTCCAATCCCGCCGCGCAATTTGACCTGCTCCAGTACACCTCGGTTGCCGAAGTTGTCCGCGATCACTCCCGTTGGGCCCTGGTTGCCGAAAAACTCGCCTCCCACGACATGCCTCCCAAGGCGATGAAGCAGCCCACCGATGCCGAACGCCGGCAGATCGTTCACTGGGTGGAAACCATGCGCACCACTGAGGCACGCAAGAACGCCGGCGACCCGGGCATCGTCCTTGTGCGCCGCCTCAGCAACGCCGAGTACAACTATTCCATCCGCGATCTGACCGGCGTCGATATCCGTCCCACCCGCGAATTCCCGGTTGACCCCGCCAATCCCGACGGTTTCGACAATTCCGGCGAATCCCTCGCCATGTCCCCCGCGCTGCTCAATAAATATGTGCAGGCCGCGCGTGAAGTGGCCAGCCACCTCGTCCTGCAGCCTGTCGGCATCGCGTTCGCCCCGCACCCCGTACTGGTTGAGACCGACCGCGAGAAGTACACCATCAAACGCATTGTCGATTTCTACGATCGCCAGCCCACCGATTTCGCCGATTACTTCAACGCCGCCTGGTCATACAAACACCGCGCCGCCAACGGCATGCCCAACGCCACGCTGGACGACATCGCAGTGCAGTCCAAGGTGAGCCGGAAGTATCTGCCAATGGTTTGGAACATCCTGGAAGGCGCCAAAGAGGACGTGGGCCCCATCGCCCGCCTGCAAACCATGTGGCGCATGTTGCCCACGCCCGAACACAAGCAGCCCGACCTCGTTCGGGAAGGCTGCGTCAAGATGCGCGATTTTGCCGTGAAGATCCGCAAGCTCACCTCGCGCCAGTTCCGCAGTCCGAAGGTGCCCGGCCTGGGCGGCACCTCACAGCCGCTGATGAACTGGAAGCTGCGGGCCTACGCCGCGCACCGCCGCGATTTTGATCGCGCCGCGCTGCAGGTGGAAGGCGAACCGCCGCCCGAAATGCCCTTTATGCCCCGCATGGGCGGCGTTCCCAGCGAAGATCAGGTGGCGCTCCGCAACCTCGCCATCGCCGTGCGCAGCCGCTTTGGTGACCCCGACCTGCTTGTTCCCGCCGGACAGAGGGAGCGTTATGAAGCCTCGTTCGCCCGCTTTGCTTCCGTCTTCCCCGACGCCTTCTATATTCGCGAACGCGGCCGCTTCTACCCCGACGATTCAGAGGACAAAGGCCGCCTGCTCAGCGCCGGTTTCCACAACGTCATGGGTTACTTTCGTGACGACACGCCACTGATGGAGTTAATCCTCGACGACAAGGGCCAAAAAGAACTCGACATGCTTTGGCTGGAGTTTGACACGGTCGCCGATTTCACCACACGCACCTACATCCAGTTCTTCTTCAATCAAAGCGGCGAAATCGAAGGCCGCGGGCGCGAGTCCGGCAGCTTTCGTCCCTCCGACAAGGAAGTGACGTCGGAAAAGATCATCTTCCAGTTACGCGACCTATACCTCGACAAGGCGCACGAAGGCAGCGATGAACTCGCCAAGGAGGCCATTCGCGACCACTTCGCCAGGGTCAACGCCACCATCCGCCAAGTGGAGAAGGCGCGCATCGACGCCGAGCCAAGTCACCTCGATTCCCTGCTCCAGTTCGCCGCCCGCGCCTATCGCCGCCCGCTGACCGAGGCCGACCGGAAAGATCTGCTCGACTACTACCGGTCACTGAGAGAAAAGAGCGGACTGACCCACGAGGATGCCATGCGTGACATGATCGTGCTGGTCCTCATGTCGCCCGATTTCTGCTACCGCGTGGACCTCCCTGCGAAACCCGTATCCACCCGCGCCCCGGCCGCGAAAACCCGCCCGCTTTCCGGCCATTCCCTTGCCAGCAGGCTCAGCTATTTCCTGTGGGCCAGCCTGCCCGACGAAAAACTGAGTGCGCGCGCCGCGGCCGGTGATCTCGATAAGCCTGAAGTGCTCACTGCCGAGGTGCGCCGCATGTTGAAGGACCGCCGTTCGCTGGCACTGTCGTCCGAATTCGCCGGCAACTGGCTCGGCTTTCGCCGCTTTGAGGATCACAACTCTGTCGACCGCACGCGTTTCCCTGAATTCACCAACGAACTCCGCCAGGCCATGTTCGAAGAGCCGGTACGTTTCATCGACGATACGATTCGCAATGACCGGTCCATGCTCGACCTGCTGTACGGCAAACACACCTTCGTGAATCGCCCGCTTGCCAAACACTACGGCATTGAGAACCTCCGCTTCCGCTCGGCGGAGTGGATTCGCATCGAAGATGCCAGCAAGTACGGACGCGGCGGCATACTGCCCATGGCGGCATTTCTCACCCGCAATTCGCCGGGCCTGCGCACCAGCCCTGTGAAGCGCGGCTACTGGCTGGCGCGCCAGCTTCTGGGCGAAGTGATCCCTCCCCCGCCGCCTTCGGTGCCTGAGTTACCGGGCGACGAATCGAAAATGGATCTGCCGTTGCGCCAGATGCTGGCCAAACATCGCGAAAACGCCGCCTGCGCCCGATGCCATGCCCGCTTCGACGGTTTTGGCCTGGCCTTTGAAGGTTACGGTCCGGTGGGTGAGCGAAGGACGAAAGACCTTGCCGGGCGCGCCATCGACACCCGGGCCGACTTTCCCGGCGGCGGCCAGGGCAACGGCGTCGACGGCCTGCTTGACTGCATTCGCCAGCGCCGCGAAAAGGATTACGTCAACAACCTCTGCCGCAAGGTGCTTGTCTACGCCCTCGGCCGCGGCCTGCAACTCTCCGACGAGCCGCTGGTGGAACAGATGCGCTCAGCGTTTGTGGCCGGAGGACACCGCTTCTCCACCCTGATAGAATCGATAGTCGTCAGCCCGCAGTTCTTGAACCAACGCGTAACGACCGAATTGAGAAGGAACTAACTCATGCTGATCCGCAAGAAAGCCCGCTTGTCCCGCCGTGCCGTATTGCGCGGCGCCGGCGCCACCATCGCGCTGCCGTGGCTCGAGTCGCTGCAGGCTGCCGCCACGCCGCCCAAACGTTTCGCGGTGCTCTTCATGGGGACCGGTATCAACGAGGATCACTGGTATGCCAAGGGCGCCGGCGACGCCATGGAATTGAGCAAGTCCTTGGAACCCTTGGCGCCGTTGAAGAAGAAGATCAACGTCATCGAAGGCCTCTACATGAAGCCGCTCACCGGTCAGGGCATCCATCCCGCCCAGACTGGCAGCCTGCTTTCCGGCGCCACCATCCAGCGCGGGCCGGTGCTTCGCTCCGGCAAGACGTTTGACCAGGTGATTGCCGATCACATCGGCCAGGACACGGCTCAGCCCAGCATGGTGCTGGCTTGTGAACAGCCGCTTACCGGCTACCACGAGACGAATTTTTCAATGGCCTACAGCTCGCACATCTCCTGGGAAAGCACGGATTCCCCCGTGCCCACCGAGGTGTATCCCTCGCTCGCCTTCGACAACCTGTTTGAGAATCGCGGGCTGCTTCGCAACGCCAGCATCCTCGATCGCGTGCGCGAACGCGCCAATGCGCTCAGTAAGTCCGTGAGCGCCACGGACAAGGCCAAGATCGACGAGTATCTGTCCTCGGTGCGCGAAGTGGAAAAGCGCGTGGAGCGACTGCGTATCGACAAACACAAGGCCGATGAGGCCGCCAAGGGGAAGAACCGTCCGGCCTGGACCATGATGGACCGGCCCGCCAACGGGCTGCCAGAGGATCTTCGCGAACATGCCCGCCTGATGTCCGACATCATCGCCATGGGCTTCCAGACCGATCGCACCCGCGTGGCGTCCATGATCCTGGCCAACGACCTTTCCGCGCAGATCTACCCCTTCCTGCAGGTGCGTGAAGGCCACCACGCCGCTTCGCACTACAACCTTTCGGAAGGTTATGAGCGCATCACGCGATTCCACGTCAGCCAGCTTGCCTACCTTGCCACCAGGCTTGACGCCATGCCCGAAGGCAACGGCACCGTGCTGGACAATTCCTGCCTGATGTTCCTTTCCAACATGTGGTCCGGACGCAAGCACGACAACACGCGCGTGCCGCTGGTGATGGCCGGCGGATTGGGCGGAACCATCGAAACCGGCCGCGTACTCGATTATCTCGGCGCCGCCGACGACAACCGCAGACTGTGCAGCCTCTACCTGTCCATCATGGATCGCATCGGTGTGAAACTCGATCGCTTCGGCGATTCAGACACCCGGCTTGAGCGGCTGTAGGCCCGCACTTCAGAACAGCAGTTTCAGCGCAAGTTGCACCTGGCGGGGGATATTCGCCTGGCTGCTGATGACGCCGAAGGCCGCATTTCCGAGAAACAGATTCGATACGCCGAACCGCACGTGGTTGGCGCCATTGAAGAATTCGCTACGGAACTGCAGATTGTAGCGGCCATCGGCGCCGAAACGATTATTCTTGAAGAACCCGAAGTCAAGGTTGTTGGTGCCGTGCCAGCGCGTATCGGGCAGCGTGCGCGGCGCAGTGCCGAACGTGTATGGCGCGGCCTGGCTGAACACATCGCGGTTGAACCACTGATTCAATCGCGTGTTGGCCGGCCCGTCGAGCCGGGCGCTGGTGCCGTTGTTGTTAGGCCGCGAATTGCTGCTGTACGATCCGTAAACGTCGGTTACATCGTTGAAGGCGCCGGAAAGATTGGTAAGCGTGCCGACGGCCACCGGAGTGCCGCTTTGCGCCGTGTAGACACCCGAGAACTGCCAACCGGAAACCAGCAGGTTCGCCTTGCCCAGGTTCTTCAGATACTTTCCGTCCCTGCCAAACGGTAGATCGTAAGAATAGCTCACCACCAGCCGATGCGGAACATCGGCCACGGCAAGGGAACGGTCAAGCCTGCGATTGTTGTTGTTTAGAAAACCCATGCTGGTTCCCTGCGCGCCGCCTTCCAGCCAATCCGAGCGGCTCTCGGTATTGCCGATCGCCTTTGACAGCGTGTAGGCGACGGCGAGCAGCGACGTGCCGAAGCGTTTGTTGAACGAAGCCTGGAACGAATGATAGGAAGAATGGCCCAGCGGCATGCCTTCCACATAGAGCGTCTGGAACTGTGGGAACGGACGCAGCAACTGTCCGCGCGCCACAGTGCGCTGCGCCAGCGGACCCGATTGCACCACACCAAAGAACGGATTAGGCACCTGCTGTTGCAGTTGTGCTCCCAGTGCCAGGTGAGAATCGGCAAGCTGGTTCATCTGGCTCGCCCACTGCGCCGGCAGCCCGGTTCCGGAACTGCCCGCGTACAGCACTTCCAGCACCGCGCCGCGGCTCAGTTCCTGCTGAATGTCAAAGTTCCACTGCTGCATGTAGCCCGATCGGAAATTGCGCTGATTCGCCGCACCGTTCTGGCCCACCAGTGTATTGAGTCCGGCGCCGCTGCCCGGAGGATTCAGAATGCCGTCAGGATAAGGATTGTCGAGCGTGTTGAATGGCGTGATGCCGCCATTCTGCGTGGCCACCGCGAGCGTGTTGATGGCCCACGCCGGAGCACGATTGTCACCCGTCACTTCCGTGATCGCGGCGGGAATCCAGAACAGTCCGTAGCCCGATCGGATCACCGTGCGCGGGAACAACTGATAGGCGAAACCCAGGCGCGGACCAAATTGTTTCTTATAAAGATCATAGGGCGAGCGCGTATCGTTGTCGGCGAACCGGAAGCCGCCCACCAGCGGCAGGCCTACCGTCTGGCTGATCGGCAGCGGAGCGGCCGGATCAAACCACATCTTGCGGTTGAACCGCTCGGTGATGGGGAATTCCAGGCTGTAGTCCATGCCCAGATTCATCGTCAAACGCCGCGTCACCTTCCAGTCGTCCTGGAAATAGAGCGACAGATACCGCCGCTGATTGGCTAGCCGTTCGCTCTTAGCCACCGAAGCGCTGGCCATGTAGCCAAGCATGAATGAGGCCAAGGGAACGCCACTGTTGGCGTCAAGCCTCTGCGGATTGATGGCGCTCATCTGGTTGTTGAACTGGAAGGCGGGCAGAAAGGAATTCTGCTGGAATTGATTTAGCTGCTGAATGCGGTAGTCGGCGCCGAACTTGATGCTGTGCGCGCTCTTGACCCACGTCATGGAGGCGCGCTGGCCCCAACTGTTCAGATCCACCAGCGTCATCCCCGCCGAAGCGGCACTGCCCACGCCCACCATGCCCGCGACGTTGAAGGCCGGAAACGACCGAATCTGGGTGGAATCGGCCAGCGACTGGGGGAAGCCGAGCGTCGTGATGTCGAAGCCCAGCGCATAGGGAATGCTCGGGCTGTGGAAGCGCGCGAATCCAGTGTGGAATTCGCCTACCAGACCAGGTGAAAATACCGCCGTTGCCGCAGCCGTCGCGTGCGTACGCGCATAGTTGATTTGCCGCGTCAGATTCACTTTGTAACCCAGGGGATCGATGTTGAACTGATCAGCCCAGATGCGCGAGAACGTGCCGAATAGCTTCCACCGGCTGTTGAGGTTGTGGTCGAGTTTACCCACAAACTGATGTTCATTGATGCCGCCGCCGCCGACAGTGGAGTAGTTGTTCACGTTGGTCACGGGATTGCCGCGCGTGTTGGCCACCGGATAAATTTGCGCCACGTTCGACGCCACACGGCTGATGCGCGAGGCCGGAATCACGTTGCCCGCGAATACGTCGCGCGTATAGCTGCCATCGGCGAGTTGACGGGTAGACAGCGCGTCAGCCACTGCGATCAGGTTGCCGGCCGCGTTCCGTGTCTGCGAAAAATCGCCGACACGTTCGGCCGCCGTAGGAACGGTGGTAATGCTGGGCGCGCCGTTGCGATTGCGATACTCTTCCCAGTTGCCGAAGAAGAAGGTCTTATCCTTGCGGATCGGCCCGCCCACCGATCCGCCAAATTGATTTTGAATGAGGATCGGCCGGCCATTGCCCGCGCGGTTCTGGAAAAAGTTGTTCGCGTTCAGGTTCTTGTTGCGCAGAAATTCATACACCGAGCCGTGGAGTTCGTTGGTGCCCGACTTGATGCTGATGTTGACCACCGCGCCCGCGGTGCGCCCGAACTCGGCTGAGAATGTATTGGTCTGCACGCGGAACTCCTGCGTTGCGTCCACAGGCGGCACAAACGACGGTGCGTTCATCTGTGCCAGATCAAGCGCCAGGCCTTCCACCTGTACCGTGTTGGCGTTGGCCAGGCCGCCATTCGATGAGAAATTGTTGAGTGATCCATTCTTGCCGCCAAAGCCTCCCTGAATGCGGATGCCGGTGGAAAGGCCCACCAAATCGAGTGGGTTGCGCCCGTTCAACGGCAGCTCCGTGATCTTGCGATTTTCCACCACCGTGCCAATCGTGCTGGTGGCCGCATCCAGTATGACCGCGGCCGATTCTACCGTGATGCTCTCCCGGGTCTCGCCCACTTCCATCCGGAAGTCGATACGCGCCACCTGTTCCACGGCCAGCGTCAACGATTCACGGCGCATCTGCTTGAAGCCGGGGGCCGATGCCGTTACCCGGTAGGGTCCGGGAAACAGCGTGGTGATCAGATAGTTCCCCGCCTCATTGGTGACGGAGGATCGGGATACGCCCGTTTCGGTGTTGGTGGCGGTAACCTGCGCCGAGGGAATGGCGGCGCCGGTGGAGTCCGTGATGGTTCCCGTCATCTGGGCGTTCTGCGCGAACGCGGCGGCGGCTGCGAGAGCGAGCAATGTCGAAAGCCCGAGAGTCATTGGCAATCAAAACCTCGCGGCTAATCGTATAGCATTGGCAATCCGGCGTCAATGCCCCTGCCATTCGCGTCAACGCAAAGTAGAAATGTCGTGTCTTGTGCAAAGTAGAAATGTCGTGT
>JANRLE010000333.1:0-6344 GCA_033762895.1 Bryobacteraceae bacterium
CCGTTCCGATGGGTGAACCCGCTGCCGGCAAACGCGCCCGCCGGAGTAAAACACGCCACCTTCGAAAGCCGCAAGAACAAGGCCACGGCCGGTTACTGCATCTACCTGCCGCCCGATTACGAAACGTCCGGACGCCGCTACCCGGTGGTCTATTACCTGCACGGCGGCAGGCCGGGGGGCGAGACCAAATCGATCGCACTGGCACGCCACTTTGACCAGGCAATCCGCTCGGGAGAGGCCGCGCCGATGATCTACGTCTTCAACAACGGCGGCGCGGTGAGCCACTACGACTATCCGCAACTCGATTCCTACGGCGAAACCGCCCTCATCCAGGAGTTGATCCCGCACATCGACAGCACCTACCGCACCATTGCCAGTCGCGAGGCGCGCGGCATCGAAGGATTCTCGCAGGGCGGGCGCGGGACGGCCCGGCTGATGTTCAAGTACCCGGAGTTGTTCTGCTCCGCCGCGCCCATGGGCGGAGGACACCAGCACGAAAAGCACATCCGGGACCACAACGGGAAGGAGGATGGAGAACCCGGCTACCTGTTCCCACCCAGGCACAATACCTACGATCTGGCCGCCGCATACGCAGCCCGCAAGCGCGACCTGAAGATACTGGTGGTGGTTGGCACCAAGGACTTTAACTACGAAGCCAATCTGGACTGGATGAAGCACCTCGATTCCCTCGCAATCCCTTACCAGAAGATCATCGTTGCCGGCGTGCCGCACAACGCGCAGCAGGTGTACGGCAAGATTGGCGCGGCGGCGGTGAAATTCCACGCAGGCAATTTCCGCGCGGCCGCCAAAGCCTGATCGCACGGGACCGGAAAATCGCGCCATGTCGTTCTGGCTCGGCATCCTTGCCCGGAAGGCTTGACACACTTCCCTGTCCAGGCTATACCTAGTCTAGACAGGGAAGAATGCCCCCATCCTCCAACGCGGAATTTCTGCCAGGCACGCTCTACATGCTGGTGCTGCGCTCGCTCGCCGGCGGCCCGCTGCACGGCTACGCCATCGCCAAACGCATCAAGGACTGCTCAGCCGAAGCGCTCTCAGTGGAAGAAGGCTCGCTCTATCCGGCGCTCAATCGAATGCTGGCCAAGGGTTGGCTTGCCGCCGAATGGGGTGTATCGGAAAGCAACCGCAAAGCGCGGTTCTACCGGTTGACGCCGGCCGGCCGCAATCAACTTCAAAAGGAAAGCCGCGAGTTCGACCGTCTGGTACGCGGCATCCAGTTGGTGATGAAGAACGCCTGAGGTACAAGCCATGGAATGGTTTCGCAAGCTGATCACCCGCGCCGCCGGCTGGGCCGCGGGGACGGACGCCGACGCCGAGATGGCCGAAGAGATCCGGCTGCATCAGCAGGAACGTGCGGAAGAACTCCAGCGGGCGGGCCTGTCCGCTCAGGACGCCGGCCGGCAGGCGAGGCACGAATTCGGCGGCGCGCTTCGCGCGATGGAAGACTCACGGTCCGCCTGGCATCTGGGTTGGATCGAAGATCTGTCTACCGATCTGCGCTACGCCGCCCGCGCACTTGTCCATGACCGGACGTTCGCCGTCACAGCGATGGTTTCGCTGGCGCTGGGCATCGGCGTCAACACCACGATTTTCAGCCTCGCCGCCGAGTTCCTGTTCAGTGAGCCTTCCGTGCGCGATGCCTCTACGCTGGCGGCGGTCCGGTTGGGAGGCAACAGCCACGCCGATCCTGAAGAATTCGACTACCTGCGCGAGACAGGCATCTTCGCCGGTGTCACCGGATACCGCGACGGCGAGGTGAACTGGCGCCATGGCGAAATCAGCCGCCGGCTGTTCGCCTTTCGCGTGGATCCCGATTTCTTCCAACTGCTGGGCGTACCTTTGCATGCCGGCCGTCCGATCGAACCCGGGGACCGCGACGTGGCCCTTGCGTCCCATCGTTTCTGGCGAACCGCCCTTAACGCCGACCCTGCCGCACTGAACCGCACGCTTACAATCGACGGCAGGCCGCATACGCTGATCGGCATCCTGCCCGAGCGTCATCGCACCGTGTTCGGCTTCGGACTCTCGCCGGACCTTTATCTACCCGTTGAGACCGAGCGCGGCCGCCTGGCGCTATACGTCCGGCTGCGGCCCGGAGTGAGCCGCCCGGAGGCGTTGGAACGAACCCGGGCCGCCGCAAAAGAACTCGATCGCCGGTACCCGGGTCCACATTACAAACGCGCCGGCCGGGTGGAGGTTGTGGGACTCGCCGGGCTGGAATGGCTGGGGAACCGCAAGATGGTCCCGCTGGCCACCTTCTTCGCGATGTTACTTGCCGCCGTGAATCTGGTGCTGTTGATCGCCTGTGTGAACGTGGCCAGTCTGATGTTGGCCAGAGCCTCCGCCCGTACGCAGGAATTGGCCATCCGCGCCAGCATCGGAGCGGGGCGCGGCCGCATCGTGCGGCAGCTTCTGGCCGAGTCCCTGCTGCTGGCGATGGTGGCAACCGGGGCGGGAATCGCGCTCAATCTGCTGCTTACCGGTCTGCTGAACGATGTCGCGCTTCCGATTCCCGCGCCCATCCGCCTGCAGATCCAACCGGACTGGCGTCTGCTGATTTACAGCGTGGCGATTGCCCTTGGCAGTGCCGTGGCGGCGGGGCTGCTGCCGGCGCTTCAGGCCGCGCGCTTTGCCGGCCCCTCGGCTCTGCTCAATCGCGGCAACCGGCAGGCCGGTTCGGGCTCCCGGCTTCGTTCCGTATTGGTTACCGCGCAGGTGGCGGTGACTTTCCTCGTTCTGGCGACGGCGATCCTGTTTCTACGCAACCTGGCGCGCTCGTCCGCCATCAACCCAGGGTTCGAAGTGGACCGGCTGGTGTGGGCGTCGATGCGGATTGTGCCGGAAAGGTACCCCTCCGGTGAGAGTGTTGCGCCGCTGGTGGCCGCGGCGCTTCAGCGTCTGCGCGCGCTGCCCGGGGTCGAGGCGGCCAGCGCCGTGCGCGTGGTCCCGTTCAACGACCAGGAAACACACGGAGGAGCGATTCGTGTGGATGGCGTCGAGGTCCCCATCAGCCGCATCCACAACCAGGTCTCGCCGGGCTACTTCCACACCATGGGCATCGGCATGGTGGATGGACGGGAGTTTCAGGAGCGTGAATCCGGAGTGGCTGTGGTCAATGAGGAATTCGCCAGGCGTGTGTTCGGTCCGGCGAACGCCGTCGGCCGCACCATCCAGCTATTTGGCGGACGTGCGATCACCATCACAGGCATCTGCCGCAACACCAAGTTCATGACGATCGGCGAAGACGACAAGCCCGCGCTGTACGAACCCTATACGGTCGCCGATGGAGACAGGCGTCACAAGCTGGCATGGATGATACGGACGCGCACTTCCCCGGCGGGCCTGGTGCGGGCTTCCGAACAGGCGTTGCTCGATCTCGATCCCGCCGCCGCGGTGGAGGCGAAACCGATGCAGTCGGCGATGGGGTTCGCTTTGTTGCCCAGCCAGTTGGGCGCCGGCCTGATGGGCGCTATGGGCCTGCTTGGCCTCACGCTGGCCTCCATCGGGCTTTACGGTGTGCTGGTGTATGGAGTGGCGCGGCGGCGCCGGGAGATCGGCGTGCGGATGGCGTTGGGCGCGCGCACCACTGACGTACTCGGCCTTGTGCTGCGCGATGCGGCCTGGATCATGGGCGTGGGAATGGCGATCGGCTCGGCGGCATCGTTCTTCGTCACCCGGCCGTTGACGATGTTCCTGGTCTCGGGTCTCACTCCGGCCGATCCTCTCAGTTACGTTTCGGTGGCGGCCGTGCTGGCGCTGGTGGCGATGGCGGCGAGTCTGGCGCCGTCGCTGCGCGCCATCCACGTCAATCCTACTGAGGCGCTGCGCAGCGAGTAGGCACGGACCGGAAAATCGCGGCCGGAGATCTTCGCCTGCTAAACTACCGTGAAGAATGCCTGCGGTAGCAACAGAAGCTTCACCCACCACCGCCCGGCCTTTGGCGCGACCTGGCGGCCACCTCATCGTGATCACAGCGCCCCTCACGGAAACCATCGATCACGCCGGTTACTTCATCCAGATGACCATGGCCTCACTGCCGGTCTGGCTGGAGGGGATCCTCAACAGCAAGTACCCGAAGTGGCGCACCGTCGAGCGCAACGACGACGGCTCAGCCCGCTATATGCCGGCCGGGGTCCGCACGCTGGAAGGCGCGCTTGCCCGCGAGTTTCCCGAGGACGACATCGCCTGCTGCTTTCCCGATGATCTGGACATGTTCATCGGCCCGCGCACGCGAGTGGTGGCCTGCTCCACGCACAATCCGCTTGGCGTCACCTTCGCCGCGGGCGTTTACACATCGATCTTCGGTTCTTCGCGCGAACCCATCAACTCGCACTATGCGAAGAAGATGTTTGCGGCGATCAAAGAGAGCCCGCACCGGAACAATTTCAAGGTCATCGTCGGCGGTTCGGGCGGCTGGCAGATCATGCAGACCAACGCCTACGAATCCCTGGGCGTGGATTGCGTGGTGGAAGGCCGCAGCGAGTCCGCGCAGACCATGGAGTTGTTCCACGCCGCCATCCGCGGCGAGGAGTTACCAAGGTCTGTCGATGTGAAGCACCCCGAAGGCCGCGATGGCATCATGCTTCCGGAAAAGCGCACCACCTTCGGCGTCGTGGAAATGACCACCGGATGCGGGCGCCGCTGCCGCTTCTGCGTGCCCGACCTGAATCCGCAGATCGATATTCCCAAGGACAAGATCATGGCCGCCGTGCGCGCCAACGTCGCCGGGGGCAACAAGCAGATCTCGCTCGCCACCGAGGACATGTTCATCTGGGGACAGGTCCACACCGATACGCCCTTCTATTTCCCCAATCGCGAAGCGCTGCTGGATCTTTACTCCAGCATCGTCAACACGCCCGGCGTGGAGCAGCATATCCTCAGCCACTCCACCATCGCGCCGGCCGTTGTCGATCCGATGCTCATCCGCAAACTGTCGGACATGCTGCTGGACAAGAGCCCCATCCACCTGCCGATGTACAGCACGCATCCGAAGAAGAAAATCCTCTCGCCGCTGATCGGCCTCGAAACCGGCTCGGTGAACATGGCCCGCCAGATCATGCCGGGCAAGGGCGTGCCGTTCCCCATTGAGGATTGGCCCAGCGTCTTCCTGGAAGGCCTGCGGATCATGAACGAAAACAACTGGTTCCCCGCCGTGACCCTGATCGTGGGCAACCCCGGCGAGACCGATGACGACGTAAAGGCCACGCTCGACCTGATCTACGAAGCCGAACGCCGCGGCCTGTTCGCGTTCTTCATTCCGTCCATCTTCACGCCGCTGCACGATACGCGCATGGCTGATCAGAAGGGCGTGACTGAAACGCGCCAGCTCACGCGGCTGCAGTGGCAACTCATCATGAAGTGCTGGAAGATGAATCTGCGTCCGGGCAACTATAGCTGGTGGGCGCCAATGGTGTGGCGCATCGGGGCAATCATCGTCTGGCTGTGGAAGCTGCGCAAAATCAATGGTCCCGCGTTCACCTGGCCGCTGTTGAACTTCTCCAGCGCAATGCCGGAAACCTGGATGGCGAGGCTCGGCAGGATTTACATCGGCCAGCCAATGAAGCTGAAGTCGCGCAAGGAACTGCTGGCCGGCATCAAGCGCAACTTCTGGCATCATCTGCGGCCGGACAACGGCGATCTGCCCGATGGCTGGGAGGCCGAGGCCGGCAAGGCGAAAGCGGCCGCGGCGTTTCGCACAATCGCATAATGAAACACTTCTGTACGGCGGGTCCGGTGAAGGCGGACCTTCATTACATGATTCCGCCACTGGAGCGGATCGACCTTGACGCGGTCCTCACCCTGATCGACCAGCAGAAGTACTTCGTTCTCCACGCTCCCCGGCAGACCGGAAAAACCAGTTGCCTGTTGGCCCTGGCGGCCGAACTGAATCGCCTCGGCCGCTATCGCGCGCTTTATTTCAACGTTGAGGGAGCCCAGGCCGCCCGCGATAACCAGACCGAAGCCATCCGCTCGATTCTCTCCGTTCTTGCCAACGAGGCGGAGGTGCGGCTTGGCGACAGCTTTCCAGATCGGATGCGCGACGAAGCCCTGCTCCGCTCCGGACCCAACGACGCGCTGCGCGAGGTGCTTTTTCGATGGTCAGCCCAATCGCCGCTGCCGATCTGTCTGTTGATCGATGAGATCGACGCGCTTGTCGGTGATTCGCTGATCACCGTGCTGCGCCAACTCAGGGCCGGGTATGCGGGCCGGCCCTCCCACTTTCCACAAAGCGTGATCCTGTGTGGTGTTCGCGATGTCCGCGACTACCGCATCCATGGGACGAAGGAGATCATCACCGGCGGATCGGCGTTCAATATCAAAGC
>JANRLE010000334.1:0-2978 GCA_033762895.1 Bryobacteraceae bacterium
CTGGTGACCTTCTTCGTGAAGCAGCTCCAGGCCGAAATCCGCAAGCAGATGGGCCTGCGGGACTTTGTGATCTACCAGGATCGCGACCAACTCGCCTGGGGCCAAAGCTGGAAGCGGCAGATCGACGAATCGGTGGACTCCAGCGCATTCCTGATCGCCATCCTTTCTCCCAGCTTCTTCGCCAGCAAGGAGTGCGTCCGGGAACTGAGCAAGTTTCGCGAGAGGGAGAAGCAACTGGGGCGCGATGATCTGATTCTGCCCGTCGTGTGGATTCAGCCGGATGAGTTTTCCGATGCCCAGCATGAACTGGCGACGCTGCTGCGGCAGCGGCAGTACACCAGTTGGGAAGAGTACCGGTTTCACGAGCAGTATCCGGTGGAGGCGAAGAAGGCGATCGCCAGGCTGGCAACCGAAGTTAAGGCCGCCACCAGGCGCGGGGCCCGGCCACCGGAGTTGGCTGCCGGGCAGGTGCGCATCAACCCCATCGACGGGGAGCCCTACGTGTGGATCCCGCCGGGGGAGTTCGAAATGGGATGTTCACCGGGGGATGCCGAGTGTCAGGGCGACGAAAAGCCACGGCATCGCGTTCAGATCACGAAGGGATTCTGGATGATGCGGACGCCGGTGACGGTGGCGGCGTTCCAGCGTTTCACCAAGGCGACGGGAAGGCCGATGCCTGACGATCCGGATTGGTGGAAGCCGGCGCCGAAGCATCCCATCGTTAACGTAAGTTGGGACGACGCGGCAGCTTACTGCGCCTGGGCTGGAGGCCGCTTGCCTACTGAGGCGGAGTGGGAATACGCGGCGCGGGCGGGTACGAAGGACCGGTATCTCTCCGCCAGGCTGGATGACATCGCCTGGTACGGCGATAATTCGGGAGAGGAGCGTCTGGACGCGGCGGCAATCTGGAAGAAGGAGCAGGACAAGTATTCGGACCGGCTGAGGGAGAACAGGAACCGCGCACACGCCGTGGGAGAGAAGAAACCGAATGCCTGGGGGCTTCACGACATGCTGGGAAATGTGTGGGAGTGGTGCGCGGATTGGTACGGCGAAGGCTACTATGACAAGTCGCCATCGCTGGATCCTCCCGGGCCGGAGACGGGGGAATACAGGGTGTTGCGCGGGGGTTCGTGGGACGATGTTCCGTCGTACGTTCGCGTCTCCTTCCGCTACAGGGGCCGTCCTGAGTTCCGCAACTTCAATATCGGTTTGCGGAGTGTGCGGGAAGTGATTCCCTAAAAACTTAAACCCTTGTACCTTAACTGACTGCCGGGAGTCTGGGATTCGGAATGGGTCGAGGGCGAAGCCCTCGGGAAAATTTTTTTGCCACTCCCGCAGACCTTCGCGCAGATCGACGCCGTGTCGGAGTAAATTCCCGGTGCGGCGCAAGGCCTGACTTGGGCGGAGGTAGAGAACTGTGCTATGAACGTTGTTCCAATCCGTTTTTCGCCCAGACTCGTATTCCTCTGCAGACAGGAAAAGCATCAATGACGCTCGTTTCGCTCGCCACCAGGAACATCGGCCTCAGATGGGCTACTCTACGAAGGGAAATGAAAGAAGTCCAGTCGCACATGCAAATCCAGGCCGATTTGAGTGACCTGGACGCCAGACTCCGCATCGTTCTGCCGCCCGAGTACCAGGAATCGTACGAAGAGGTCCAACCGGTTTCGATGGGCTCGGCGGGATTGAAGTTTGACGGCGCGGGCAAGGTGGCATGGGATGAGATTTGGGGGAGCTTCTGCGACCTGGCGATGGCGGGTGGCCCGCCTCACAAGGGCAAACTTCTGGAGCCTGCCGGCAAGGCGGAGATCGATGCGCAACCGGACCGCTACAGGGCGGTGGTGGAAGAGATCTGCCGGGGCATTCGCATGGTATCGGATGTGGCGGTGGATGTTTCTCCCAATCCGGGCTGGGTGCGGGTGATGTGTTCGACAGCGGTGATGGCTGAATGGCTGGTTCGGGCCATCGTGATGGAAAACGTCTCGGCGTATGTGGAAGGCGAGGTAGTGGAACTGCCGGCCGGGCCGCACTATCGCCTGGAAAAAGAGATCAAGAATGTGGTTACCGCCGTCGCGAAAACCCATCACTACTTTAGCGGTCACCTGGAACGCGGACAGCAGCGTAGGATTGCGTCATTGTTCGCCGAAGCCGGGGCGCCTTTGCTTCAGCCATCCCGCCCGGGTGAAGCCGGCAGCGCGGATCGGATCCGTGCCTGGAAAGCGACGGCATCTGAGAAGTTGACCAGCGCGACGGGACTGAAGGTGGGCGGCGCTGAGTACGCTGGTTGGTTGGGGCTTGAATGCGCAAGTGTTCGCGCGGCCATTTGGATGATGCGCGCCCTGGTGGTGAACAACGTTTTGGCCCGCCGGGAAGACAAGGTTCTTTATGTGGCGGCGAATCCGATCCTGGATCCGGTAGGAGACCGGTTGGCCGGGGCGGTGCGCCGCGTGTTTCGCCTCGCGGTGGCGCGGGGGCTTTCGGTTTAGAGATGGCGGCCGGCGGCTCGATGTTTAGCCGGCCGCGCTTGTTTTGCTGTCGTTGAACAGCCCCGCAACATTTGGATCTGGCGCAACTATCACCGGTTGCGCACGCTTACCGGCAAAACGGTTGGGCTTCGCGTTCGTATAGTCGAACCGGTACTCGGGCTTCAGTCCACCAGCGCCAGAACGTTCGCTAAGCGGCTTCTTCATAGTCATTCGTTTCCATCCGCGTCGCGTGAAGCTCAGGAGCAGCAGTCTGCTGTCACGGAATGTCCCCACAAGGCCCCCGCCTGTCGTCGCCCGAATGCTCTGGGTCGTCGAAGATTCTGGCCAGGCTGTCGTCGAATATGGTGCTCGCCTCGGCAAGACTGACTCCGTGCTTTCCGCGATTCGTTTGTTCCTTTCGTGCGTCCCACTCGAGCGCTGGCATTCATCGAAGCCCAGTCTCATTCTCCCTCATTGACAACCGGCGTGGAGTGGTCCTCGCGACCCGCTGCC
>JANRLE010000335.1:0-23435 GCA_033762895.1 Bryobacteraceae bacterium
GCAGCGCCTCACGCGTACGTTTACCAATCGCATTCACGATCTGATCGGACCGAACGTGGATGTGCCGGGACCGGACATGGGCACGGGCGCGGACACCATGGCGTGGATGGCGGACGAATATGGCAAGCTGCACGGCTGGACACCCGCGGTCTGCACCGGCAAGCCGGTGGAATTGGGTGGCTCGCTCGGCCGCGAATCGGCCACCGGCCGCGGATTGCTGTATGCCGCCGAATGCCTGTTTGAAGAGGAAGGCGCCAAAGTTTCCGGCTACACATATGCCGTGCAGGGCTTCGGCAACGTGGGTTCGTGGATCTCACGGCTGCTCTATGCCGAAGGCGCGAAGGTGTTGGCGGTGAGCGATGTCAACGGGGCGGTGGTGAATCGCGACGGGCTGGATATTCCCGCGCTGGTGGCGCACGTGGCGGCCACCGGAGGCGTGACGGGCTTCGCAGGCGGCGATGCGATGGACAAGGCCGCGCTGTTGGGCATTGAGTGCGATGTGCTGATACCGGCGGCGCTGGGCGGCGTGCTGAACCGCGAAACCGCGCCCGAAGTGCGGGCGAAGTACATTCTGGAGGGCGCCAATCATCCTAGCGATCCCGAGGCCGACGCGGTTTTCGCCGGCAGGGGAATTCTTGCGGTTCCCGATATCTTCGCCAACTGCGGCGGCGTCACCGTCAGCTACTTCGAATGGGTGCAGAATCTGCGCCAGGATACCTGGGAAGAGCAGCAGGTGCATGAGGCGCTGCGGCGCAGGATGCGCACCGCCTACGCTGACCTGCGGGCGGCGGCGAAGCAGTATCAGTGCGACATGAGGACGGCGGCATTCGTGCTTGCCGTGGCGCGCGTCCATCGGGCAACCACGCTGCGCGGGTTCTAACGCATATGACACGGCGAGGCTTCAACCAAAGCGCCTCCGCGGCGCTGGCCTCGGTCTTTGCTCCGGCGCAGGGCGCCAACAGGCGCCTGTGGATCGACTCGCACATTCACGTGAGCGACATCAGCCGCGAAGGCAACAAGCGCGGCCGCATGCTGGAGGACCTGCTGGAGCTGATGGATAGCTCCGACGCCGACCTTCGCTTCATCATCAGCGCCGACTTCCCCTACCAGACCAACATGAAAACCGATCCGGCGGCGATTCTTGCGGCCAACCGCATGATCCATGACCTCTGCCGGCGGGAGCCCAAGCGCCTGTTCGGCAGTTGCACGATTAATCCCAATTTTCTCGAAGAATCCCTGCGGGTCATGAAGATTTGCTTTGAAGAATGGGGCTTCGTGCAACTGGGCGAGATGCTGCACTACATGCACGGCTATCGCATGGACAACGACGCCACGGAGAAACTGGTGCGGCTGGCCGTCCGCTACGATGTGCCGGTGCATGTCCATCTGGGAACCTATTGGTTGAAGACCCATACCGGGGCCGTTGACGGCATGGATCATATGCGCGACCTGCTGCGCGCGGCCGACCGTGTGCCGGAGGCGAAGTACGTTCTTGCCCATGCCATCGGCCGCGGACCCACCTCTGAATATATCTCGTGGGCGAACATGTTCCTGGACACGATTCAGGGCGTGTTTCCAAAGTATCCCGGCAATTTCTGGATCGAGATCCGGGACTTTCACGCCGCCGCACTCCCGCGCGCGATCCGGGAAGTGCCGGCCACGCGGCTGCTTTCGGGTACGGACTGGACCACGCGCATCGGACCGCCGTTTCAGCCCTACGGAACAATGTTCGACGTTCCGGCGGGCAAGAATCCGTTTCCGCCGAAGGTGGAGTCGTTCGTCGGCTTCCTGCGGGCGGCCGGCGCATCCGAGGCGGTGATCACCCGAATCGGTTCGGAAAACGCGAAGGAGCTTTACCGCATCCCGGCCTAGCCCTAGTTGTTGCGAAAACTGGCCGCTGGCGCGACCCACGGCCCGTAGTAAATACGGGCTTTCGGCTTGGCTGCGCGCAGAATGGCAACGCCTTTTTCGGTGACCGCCGAGCCCTTCAGATCGACCTCACTCAGGCTGGGGAAGGCAGCCAGCAGCTTCACCGCCTCGTCATCCACACGGTCACAACCCTGCAGCTTCAGTTTTTCCAACTTGGCTAGCGCTTTCATCTTCTCCAGCCATCGCGCCGTCACGCTCATTGCGCTCACCGTGGCGAACCGCGTCCCTTCCACTCCCACGCCCAATGAAGTGCAGCCAAAACGCAGCTCGCGCAGTTCCTTCAGCGTGAGCAGCGCGTCCAGCCCCTTGTCGGACATGCTGATGGTCCACACATTGGAATCGGTCCCCTGGCGGCCGTTCAGATCCAGGTAGGTGAGCCCCGGCAGTTGCCGCAGCGCCTGCAGCCCGGCATCGCCCAACTCATTGCCGCCAATGGTCAGTTCCCTGAGGTTCGGCAGAGTGCTCAAGCGCTCCAGGCCGACGTCGGTAATCATGGCCGAACCGGCGTTCACCGATTCCAGCGTGGTGATGCCGGAGATGTGCTCCAGCGTGGTATCGGTGATCTTGGTGCCGTGCACGTTGAGCCGCTTCAGCTTCTTCCAGCCTTTGATCGCCGCCAGGCCTTCATCGGTGACATACTCGGCAAAACGCAGGTCCAGTTCCACGATGTTCGGCGCGTTCTTCAACTCCTGCATTCCCTGGTCGGTGATCCGGGTGAGAGATAAGTCCAGGTGGGTGAGGTGTGGAAGTTTGGCCAAGGTGCGCAGGTCCGTGTCCGTGATCCAACTGGCGCGGAGGTCGACGCCGGTGATCCTGCCCGCCGCATCGCGGGTCACAGCGCCGCCGGCGGCCTCGATCCAATCGGTATCGGCCGCGGGCAGGGATACGGCAATCAGGCACAGCAGGAAGCGGAATCTCATCTCATCTGCTCCTTCGATTCGGCAGCGCAGAATCGCGGTCAAAAACGATTTCACACGATGGCAGCGCGCCCTTCAATTCCTGAAAACCCTTGTCGGTCACCAGCGTATGGTAAAGATTCAGCGTTCTTAAACTGGCCATCGACTTCAGCAGCGCCGCGCCTGTGTCGGTGACGCCGGTGGAGTCCATGCTCAGTTCCCGCACCTGCGGCAGGCCACGCAACGCTTCCAGCCCCTGATCGTCCACCGCCGTGTAGTCCAGCTTCACCACGCGCAGATTCTTCAACTCCGCCAGCGCCGCCACGCCCGCGTTGCCCGCGCGCGTCCGGAACATCTCAATGCGTTCCAGCTTTTCGAGCGGTTTCAGAAATGCCAGTCCCTTGTCGGTGAATCTGGTGTGGTTTAGGTAGAGTTCGCGCAGGTTCGTGAATGCGCCAATCTGGCCGAGCGTGTCGTCGGCGACGTCGGTGCCGGAAAGATCCAGGATATGGAGGTTGGTGAGACCCGCCAGTTGCTTGAACCCATTGTCGGTGATGTCGGTGTGGCTCAGCCTGAGCCGCTCGATCGACGTCATTTTTCCGGCGTGGGACAGAACCTCATCATCCACGCGGGTTCCGCCGAGATCGAGTTCCTTCAGCCCGGTCAATCCCTTTAGAACGCCGAACGTCCGCCCTTCCACCAGTGTGCCCCCAAGCCTCAACACCTGAAGTTGCCGCAATCCGGCCAACTTCGCCAGCCCGGCATCGGATACTGTGGTCAGCCCCAAGTCCAGTACCTTGAGCCCGGTCATTCCTTCGAGAGCGCTGAGGCCGAGGTCGCCGATCTGGGTCACCTGAAGATTCAGTCTTTCGAGGCCGGCCAAACCGGAAAGGTGCGACAACTGCGCATCGCTCACCGGAGTGGAGGAAAGATCCACGGATTGAAGGCGTGCGCCGTTGAATTCCGCCGATCCGCCGATCGCCTTCACCCATTCGGCGATGGCCTGCTCCGTATTGGAAGCCGGCCGAGCGGCGCCTGCGGCTTTGGGCCGCACACTGGAAGCCCCAACGAACTGCACTTTCGAAGCCGGCAGGGCCGCCCGCAGTGCGTCCACACCATTGGAAGTGACGCGGCTGTAGCGCAGATCCACGTCGGAGAGTTCTTTCAGATCCTGCAGCCGGGCGAGGCCGGCGTTGGTGATCCGCGTCCGATAAAGGTTTACCACCTGCAGCCGCTTCATGCCCGCCAGGATTTCCATGCTCGCGTCGGTGGCGCGCGCGCCCAGCAGATTCAGCTTTCGCATGTTGGTCAGCTTGCGCAGGTACTCAATGCCACGATCGCTCACCCGGGTGCCCGAAAGCTCCAGTTCTTCAAGCTGCTCCAGCCCCGCCAGATGCTTCAAACCCTCGTCCGTCACCATCGTGTCGCGCAGGATCAGGCGGCGCAGTTGTTTCAGATTCGCCAGTCCCGCCATGCCCGTGTCGCTGAACGGGCTGTAGCTCAGATCCAGGCTTCGCAGCTTGGTGAAAGAAGCAAGGCTGATGTGCTCCAGCCGGCACTGCGCGCATCGCAGATCCTTCATCTCCGTCAAGCCAAGCAGATGTTGGAACCCCGCGTCCCGAACGTTCATCTGCGCCGCGTAGTGCCAGCCAAAGGAGATTTTCTCCAGGCTCTTCAGACCTGCCAGCGCCTTAAAGGCGTCATTGGCGTCCTCGTTTCCTCCACCCGGATTCCAGATAGGCCCGGGAAGGTGAAGCTCGCGAAGTGTGGTCAGTCCGCTCAGTTTCGCCAGTTCGGCCGGCCTCATCACGGCGCCGGTGAGATCGATGCCGGTGATGCGGAACTCCTGCGAGGGAATCTCTGACAAATCGGTGAGAGGCCGCCGGCTGCCCTCCACCATGACGCGCCCTTCCCACCGGATCACCCATTCGGCGATCTCCCGCTCAGAAGCCGCTGGCGCGCTTACCGCCGCTAAAAAAACTGCGAGGATTGTTCGGTACATCGAAGGCCAGTGAAACGCCAGTATATCATCCGCCTCGCGCGGGCCGGGCGGAGATGTAATACCATGGTTGCCAAGAGGCATGCATTGATACGTCTGGCGATACTTGTGTCCGTTCTGAGTACTGCGCCGGCTTTCGCCCAGGATGGGCCGTTCGGAGCGGGGCTGTTTCAGGTTCTGGAAAAGGCCGCCTGCCGCTCCTGCCACAACCCGGACGGCGTGGCATCGCCCACGCGCCTCCATTTTCCCGAACTTGGCGCGGCGCCGGAAAAGGTGGAAGCGTTTGGAAGGTCGCTGGTGACGCTCATCGACAAGGAACGGCCGGACGCCTCGCCGCTGCTCACCAAGCCTACCAATCGCGTCGCCCACGCCGGAGGCGAACGCATCAAGCCCGGCAGCGGGGACGAAGCGGCGGTCAAGGAATGGGTCGCGCGGCTCACTCGGCTGTCCGGCGTTGAGTTGTCATCGGCGTTGAAGTATCGCGAGGAAGAAGCGCTGGGTTCGGGCCACGCCGTGCCGCGCGTGGAATTGAGACGCCTCACGCACAGCCAGTTCAACCACACGGTTCGCGATCTGCTGGGAGACCAGACCTCGCCGGCCAACCAGTTTCCTCCCGAAGACTTCGTCAACGGATTCCGCAACCAGACCCAGGCTCAGAATCTTTCGCCTCTGCTGATCGAGGCCTATAGCGGAGCCGCTGAAAAGCTGGCCCGCAATGCCTTCCGCGGCGGCGATACGCGCGGACTGATTCCCTGCAAACCATCGCCCGCCTGCCGCACCCGCTTCGTCCGCGAGTTCGGACAAAAGGCGTTCCGGCGTCCGCTGGAGCCATCCGAACAGAAACGCTATGAAGCGCTGATGATCGGGGAGAAGGATTTTCTGAAGGGCGCTCAGCTTGTGGTGGAGGCGATGCTGCAATCCACCAGTTTCCTTTTCCGCCTGGATGAAACGTCGAATCCGCATTGGAAACCCTATGCCATGGCGAGCCGGCTGGCCTACGCCATCTGGGATAGCATGCCGGATGCGGAACTGCTGGCCGCGGCCGCCCGCGGCGACCTCAACACCCCGCAAGGCGTGGAAAAGGCCGCCCGCCGGATGCTGGATCATACACGCGCCCGGGAATCGCTGAATGAGTTCGTCAGCCAGTGGATGCGCTTTGACCGGATTCTCACCGCCAGCAAGGATCGCCGCAGGTATCCCCAATTCACGCGCGAGACCGCGGTGGCGATGACCGAAGAGGCTCGTCTTTTTGCTTCGGACCTGGTGTGGAACGACCGCAACTTCATGGACCTGTTCACCGCCAACTACGGTTATGCGAACGCCGATCTGGCGGCGATCTATGGAGTGCCGGCGCCCACCAAGGAGTTTGACCGCGTGGCGTTTCCCGCCGCCTCCGAGCGCGCCGGACTGCTGGGCCAGACTCTGTTTCTCGCCCTCACCGCCAAGCCCGAGGATTCCTCACCCACCGCGCGCGGGCTGTTCGTTCGCGAGCAGTTTCTTTGCCAGCACGTGCCGGAACCGCCGGCCGGCGTGAACACCAACCTGCCCCCGGTGACCGAGGCAAAGCCGCAGACCAACCGGGACCGCATGTCCGAGCACGCCACCAATCCCAGTTGCGCCGCCTGCCACCGCCTGATCGACCCAATCGGCTTCGGCCTGGAACGGTTCGACGCCATCGGCGCCAGGCGGGACAAGTTCCAACTCCAGTTCCCGATCGGCGCGCGGGGCGAACGGCGGGGCCAGTTCAAAACGGTGGCGCTCGACATCGATCCGGGCGGCTACGTCGCCGGCCTGCCCGATTCACAATTCACCTCGCCGTCCCAGCTCGGCGCCGTACTGGCCAGGAGCGCGCAATGCCAGGAGTGCATTGTGAAACAATATTTCCGTTACACCGTTGGCCGGATGGAAACACCTGCGGACCGGCCGGTGATCCGCAAAGTGCTGGATGAGTTCCGCGCTTCGCAATTCCGCTTTAAAGAGCTGATTGTCGCTTTGATGCGCGCCAGAGGATTTTCCACTTCAGGAGAGGCTGTTCATGTCGCAACTGATCACAAACCGCGTTAGGTTCTCCCGCAGGTCGCTTTTGAAAGGACTGACGGCCGCCGGCTCGCCAGTCGTCATCGGCCTGCCGCCACTGGTTTCCATGTTCAATTCGCACGGAACCGCCTACGCGGCGCCCGGCACAACTGCGGCCGAAAAGGCCATTGAGAGCCGTTTCGTCATCTGGTTCAACGGCAACGGCATCCCTGAACGGTTCTGGATCCCCTCCGAGGAAGGCTCTGATTATTCGATGACGCCATGCCTTTCGCCGCTGGCGCCGTTCCGCCGCGACTTCCATGTGCTCAGCGGCGTGGACAACGCCGCGGCCAAGGGCAACGGCAACGGGCATACCAACTCCATGAGCGGCCTGATGACCGGCACGATGTTCACCGGACGCGGACCCAGCGGGGCCTCGATCGATCAGGTGATCGCAGCCAGGGTGGGCGGCGACTCGCGCTTCCGCTCTCTGCAGATCGGGGTCTCGCAGGAGTCGTTCGGTGAGAGCATGCAGCGCAACATGAGTTGGTCCGGCTATGAGCGGGCGCTGCCCCCGGAAATGATCCCGCACCGGCTGTTCGACCGGTTGTTTGGCGAGCGTGAAGAGGGCTGGGTGAATCGCAAGCGCAGCATCCTTGATGCCGTGCGGCAGGACGCCACGCTGCTGAAGAAGAAGCTGCCCTCCGACGATCAGGCGCGCGTGGATGAGCACTTGAGCGGCATCCGCGACCTGGAACGCTCCATCGCCGCGCTGCCGCCCGAGTACCGGCGGGTCGATCCGCCCGACTTTGATGGCGACATGAAGGATTGGCCGCGCATTGCCAAACTCCAGAGCGATCTGCTGGTGAAGGCGCTGGCGACGCACCAGACCAGGGTCGCGTCCTACATGCTGACCAAGTGCCAGGGGCTTTCCCGCTTCCCATGGCTCGGCTACACCTCGGCGCGCCATCATGATTACACGCATGCCGACGGCAGGGCGCCGGGAGCCGACGGCGTGGAAGGCCAGCGCGTGCTGCGCGATATCTGCAAGTGGCACGTGGAAGAGTTCGCCTACCTGGTGGCCAAGCTCAAGTCAGTGCCCGAAGGCGACGGTACGCTGTTCGATCACTGCTGCCTGGCCTATGTTCACGAGCACGCCGAAGCGAATCCGCACAAAAACAGCGGATTGGCGATGATTGTCGCCGGCGGCATCGGCCGGCTGGCAAGAGGGAAGCACACGCGGATCACCGGCACCGTGGGCGACGTGTATCTCACGCTCGCCGATGAAGTGCTGGGCGCGGGGATCGGCAAGTTCCCGACGGCGTCGAAGAAGCTCAGCGCGCTGCTGGCGTAGCCTCTAGGGCATCCACTTACCCAGCTTCGGCACAATCACTTCCTGCGTGAACCGGTCGTGTTTGCGCAGCGCTTCCATTGCTTCGCCCAGCCGCATTTTGCCCACGATCTGGAGCAACTGCGCCTTACCCTCTCTGCCCCATTGCTCGCGCTCGCCGGCCGAGGCCGGCAGTTCCAATCGCCCGCCGCCGTGCGCCATCACGTCCGGCACCCACGATCCCAGGCTCATGCTTCCGGAAAAGCCAAGCTTGCCAAGCGCCGCCAGTCCTTCGTTCACCGGAACCGCACCCGCCGCCGCGGATTCGGCCGCGCCGTAGTCACCTTTGAGCGGCAGATCCTCAATCCGCCCGGTGATGGCATGCGCTCCGAACAGCAGCTTTGTCCGCGCATCGGGCGCCAGATTCAGCCGCGGCAGGTAGTGATCCATGTCGATGTAGAGGATCGGCACATGCGTCTCATCGAAGAAATCGCGGACCATCGTTCCCACCGTCAATGGCGCAGGCCCGTGGCTATAGGATAGATAGACCTGCCGCCGGAATCCCTGACGCAACAGCGATTTCGCCAGCGTCTTCAAATGCGCCGCGCCTTCCTGAGGTGACATGTAGACAGTGGAGGGCGCCACCACTGTGGTGCCCGGATAGGACCAGGCCAGGCCCGGCATGAACAGCGCGTCCACTTCATCCGCCATTGCCATCGCAAAGGCCAGCGGTGAGACGTAATCCCGCCCGCTGGGCAGGATGCCGTTGGTCTCTACCGCGCCCACGGGAACGAAAACGACGTCGCTGCGTTTCAGATAGTCGGCCACCTGTACGTGGCTTAGCCGCGTCAGGTCGCGCGTGTGCAGCTTGCGAACTTGTGCCGGGGCCGCCGCGGCGGCCAGCAGAAGAAGGGCCAGGATTTTCCTCATCAGAGGTTATATTATAGGAGCCATGCATCTGCGTCTGCGCCCCCTGTTTGCGCTCGCATTGTGTTTGACGCCGGCTCTCTCCCAGCGCGCGCCGCTGTTCAAGGATGAAATCCTGCCTATCCTCGAGAAAAGCTGCAACAAGTGCCACAACCAGCAGCAGAAGATGGCGGGCCTCGACCTGACCACGTTCACCGCCGTCATGAAGGGCGGAACCAGCGGGCCCATCATCGCGCCCGGAAAACCCGAACGCAGCCTGTTGTGGAAGATGATTGAGTCCGGCAAAATGCCCCTGGGCGGCAAACTTTCCGGCCCGCAGCAACAGGCCATCAAGGCCTACATTGAGCACGGGCGTTTCCCGCTGCAGGAAATCTCCGCCGCCGAGCAGACGCGTGAGGCGATGCTGGTCACGCCCGAAGCACGCAACTGGTGGTCTTTCCGCAAGCCTGTGAAACACGCTGTGCCCACGGTGAAGAACACAAAGCAGGTGCGGACGCCCATCGACGCTTTTATCCTCGCCAAGCTCGAAGAGAAAGGCTGGGCGATGCAGAGTGAAGCGGACCGCGTCACGCTGATGCGCCGCGCCTATCTGGATCTCACCGGCCTTCCGCCAACGCCCGCCGACGTGAAGGCGTACCTCGCCGACACCTCATCCACCGCCTACGAAAAACTGATCGATCGGCTGCTGGCTTCCAAGCGCTACGGCGAACACTGGGGCCGGCACTGGCTGGACATCGCCGGATACTCCGACACGCGCGGCGACGCCGGCGATTCCGACCGCGAGGTTTCCTGGAAATACCGTGACTACGTCATCAACGCCTTCAACAGGAACAAACCGATCGACCGCTTTATCCTCGAGCAGATGGCCGGCGACCAGCTTGTGAACTACAAGCCCAACACCTCCCCGGCGCCCGAGCAGATTGAGCCGATCACCGCCACCGGTTTCCTGCGCACCACCGCCGACATCACCGACAACCAGACCATCTACGAAGTGGATAAGTACTTCGACGCGATGGAAAAGTCCATGGAAACCAGCCTTTCGGCGCTAACCGGCCTCAGCATCGGCTGCGCCCGCTGTCACGATCACAAGTTCGATCCCATCCTGCAGAAGGATTACTACAAGCTGATGGCCTCCTACCAGGCCGTCTTCGATCCCGAGAACTGGCTGGCGGCGAATCTGAAGTATGGACCCTGGCCCAGCCGCACGGTTCTGGACATGGAGCCGGAAAAGCGCGAGGCCTGGATCAGGGACGTCACCAGTAACGACACCAAAGCGCTGCGCCGCCAGGAGGATCTGCTGGAGGCCACCTACCAGCGCTACCGGGCCGAACTGAAGGCCGGGCGCGATCTGAGCGATCCGGCATTGCGCGAACAGCTTCGCAAAGCCATCGAAAACGATCCCGACCTGGACGTCGATCCCAAGGCCATCAAGGATTTCGTTACCGACCAGGAACTGGAAAAACGTTACCCGGAGCTTGCCGCCTGGAAGGAAGACCTCACTACGCGGCGCGCCAATCGCCGCAAGAAACAGTCCGCCATCGAGCCGAACTTTATTGAGGCCGCCTTTGACGTTTCCAAGACGCCGTCGCCCACGTATATCCTGATGCGCGGCAACTATCTTTCTCCGGGCGCGGAGGTGCAGCCGGGACTGCCGTTGGTGCTCGACAACCCCGCGCAGCCCTTCCAATTTCCCGATCCCGCCAAACACCCGGAATGGAATCACACCGGGCGGCGGTTGACGCTGGCCAAGTGGCTGGTTTCGCCGGAAAATCCGCTGGTCTCACGGGTCTTCGTCAACCGCGTCTGGCAGTTCCACTTCGGCGAAGGCATCGTGCGCAGCGTGGACGATTTCGGCAAACAAGGCGCCGCGCCCTCGCATCCTGAACTGCTGGACTACCTCGCCGTCAGCTTCCAGGAGCACAACTGGGACCTGCATTGGCTCACCCGCCAGATCATGCTTTCGCAGGCCTACCGCCAGTCGTCGGCGGAGATCGCTGATCGCCTGGCGGCCGATCCATCGTCGAAGCTGCTGTGGCGCAAGCCGCCGCTGCGCCTGGAAGCCGAAACAATCCGCGACTCCATGCTGCACGTCAGCGGCCTGCTGGACCAGCGCATGTTCGGCCCGCAGGAGCCCATCAAGCGCGGCGCCGACGGCCAATGGCTGGAGGATAACGAAAAGGGAAATCCCAACCGCCGCAGCCTCTACCTTTCTCAAAGCCGCACGCGGCCGGTGGCGTTCCTGCACGCCTTTGACGCGCCGACGATGACTTCCGACAACCAGCCGCAGCGCTTCCGTTCCTCGTTGCCCACCCAGTCACTGGCGCTGCTGAACAGCCCGCTGATCATGCGCGCGACCAGGGCTTTCGCCGGACAGGTGCTGGAGCAAAGCCGCGGCGACTACGATGAGGCCGTGCGCCTGGCCTTTGAAACGGCATATTCGCGTCCGCCCCGTGAGAGCGAACTGGAGTTGGCCAGGCAAGCCATCGCCGCCGACAACGATCCCAAAGAAGGGCTCCGCCTGTTTCTGCAGGCCCTGCTTGGAGCGAACGATTTCCTTTACAGCTACTGAAGCGGACCAACGGAGAAAGCCATGAAGAGACTTCTTTCACGCAGACAGGCATTGCGGGACGCCGCCGTCGGGTTCGGCGGATTCGCGTTGAGTTCGATGCTGGCCGGGGCCGCTGAAACGGCATACGACCTGAAGCCGCGCCAGCCGCATTTTCCGGCCAGGGCGAAGAACGTCATCTTCATCTACATCGGCGGCGGTCCCAGCACCATCGACATGTGGGACCCTAAACCCGTGCTGGCCAGGTACGACGGCAAGCCGGCGCCTTTTGAAATCAAGGGCCGTGCGCTCAACGGCTCTCAGCAGATCATGGCCTCGCCGTGGCCGTTCACCAGGTGCGGAGAATCGGGCCGCAATATTTCCAACCTGCTGCCTCACTTCCAGAAGGTGGTGGACAGGGTCACTTTTGTGCGGTCCATGCAGACCGATCGCATCGATCATTCCACCGCGCAATTCACCTTCGTCACCGGCCGAGGTTTCACCGGCTTCCCGTCGCTGGGCGCATGGGTGAGTTACGCGCTGGGCACGCACAATCAGAACCTGCCGGCGTTCATCGCGCTTGGGGAAGGGGCCACCATCGGCGCCCGCGCGCATTCTTCGGCCTGGCTGCCGCCGGTGTTCTCCGGCACCCCGATGCGCGCCGACTCGGCCGCTCCCATCTTCGACATCAAACGTCCCGAGGGCATGACCGAGGACCGGCAGGCGCGGCTGCTGGACATGGTGAAGCGTTTGAACCGCGAGCAGAAGGCGCAGTATCCACTCGATCAGGACCCGGAATCGCGCATCGCCAATTACGAATTGGCCGCGCGGATGCAAATGGAGGCGCTGCGCGTGGCAGGCATCGAGAAAGAGAGTGAGGCGACACGCAAGCTTTATGGCGTGGAGGAGAAGGGCTCAGGCGGGTTCGGAAAGCTGTGCCTGCTTTCGCGGCGTCTCATCGAATCCGGCGTGCGATTTGTGCAGATCTACGCCGGCGGCGGCGGCAATTGGGACACGCACAGCAACATTGAAGGCCAGCTTCCGGGATTGTGTCACTACATCGATCAGGGCATGTCGGGCCTTCTCACCGACCTGGACGAGCGCGGCATGCTGAAGGAGACGCTGGTGGTCTGTTCCGGCGAATTTGGCAGGCTGCCCACGATTGAAGCGCGCAACACCAAGCCCGGGCGTGATCACAACCCCTACGGCTTCAGCCTTTGGATGGCCGGCGCGGGCCTGAAGCCGGGCTTTGATTTCGGCGCCACCGATGATCTGGGCTACGCGGCGCTGCCGGAGTTCCAGATCGGCCACAGCCACATCCACGCCACCATCCAGAATCTGCTGGGCATCGACTATCAGAAAAACACGTTCTTCTACGAGGGCCGCGACGAATCGCTGGTGGGCGTCAATCCGGCGCGCGTGGTGAAAGAGATACTGGCATAGGAGAGGCTCCATGAACCGTCGTCAATTGTTGACCGCCGCGCTGGCAGCCGGCGCCACACACGCCGCGCCGCGGGAGGCCGCCGATGGCCGGGTGATCCGCCGCGCGGGTACGAAAATCAAGATCGGGCTCAACGCCTATTCCTTCAATCGCCCGCTGATGGCCGGAACGATGAATCTCAATGACGTCATCGACTACTGCGCGGCCAACAACATCGACGGCGTCGACCTCACCGGCTATTACTTTCCGGGCTATCCCAACGTGCCTGGCGACGAGTTCCTCTACAAGCTGAAGCGCCGCGCGTTCCTCAACGGCGTGACCATCAGCGGCACGGGTGTCCGTAACGACTTCGCTTTGACCGACGCTTCCAGCCGCCGCGGCCATATCGCGCTGGTGAAGGATTGGATCGGCGTGGCGGCAAAGCTGGGCTCGGACATGGTGCGCGTTTTTTCCGGCAAGGAAGTGCCCAAAGGCCACACGTTTGACCAGGTGCTGGAGTGGATGGTTCCGGCGTTCCAGGAATGCGCCAGCTACGGCGCCAGCCATGGCGTCATCGTTGGCCTGCAACACCACGACGATTTTCTGAAGACAGCCGATGAGACGATCCGGCTGGTGAACCTGGTCGGTTCGGACTGGTTTAGCGTGATATTGGACGTGGGCAGCCTGCGCCAGGGCGACCCCTACGCCGAGATCGAAAAGCTGCTGCCCTACTCGAGCAACTGGCAGATCAAGGAGCACGTCTGGTACGGCGGGAAGAAGACGCCAATCGATCTGCCGCGGCTGAGGAAGATCATCGACAAGACCGGCTATCGCGGATTCACGCCGATCGAAGCGTTGGGGCCCGGTGATCCGGCGGCGGTGGTCACCGCCTTCTTGAACCAGGTCCGGTCGGCATTTCTTGCCTGATTCAAACGCTACCTTCCCAGGTGCGCAAGCAGCGCCGCCGGATCGTCCGTGATAATGGCATCCACGCGGCAGGCGATCAGGCGGTCCCAATCGGCAGCCGTGTTGGCTGTCCACGGCACCACCAGAAGTCCCGCCTGGTGCGCCTTGGCCACCTGTTCCGCCGTCACCAGTTTGTGTTCGGGCGACACGATGCCCGCCTTCGCTTCCCTGGCGATTTCCACGAAGTCTTTCGCCGGCCCGGCATAGAGCGCCGCCAGTCGAACCTCCGGCAGAAGCCGCTTCATCGCATGCAGCGTGCGGAAATCGAACGACTGCACGATCACCCGGTCAATGAGGCCATGCCGCCGGATCGCCTCGGCCAGCAGCTTCGCAAACTCCCCGGGCTCCGGCGTCAATTCCGGCTTGTCGCGAAAGATCTTGGTTTCGATGTTGAAGTGGAACCGGCCGCGCGGCGCCAGCGCCAGCACCTGTTCAAGCGTCGGCACCGCGGTCCCGGGCACGGTCTGTTGTTTGGGATAGTCCGGATTCGCCTTCGCTCCGCAGTCCCACTGGCGTAGCTGGTTGAGCGTCATCCGCCGGATCACACGAGGCAATCCCGCCGGCCCCTGGCAGAACTTCGGATTCATCTCCGCATCGTGCGACACCACCAGCACGTTGTCCTTCGTCACCGCCAGGTCCAGTTCCAGTACATCCACACCCGCCGAAATGGCGTACTCAAACGCCGGCATGGTGTTCTCCGGCCGTACGGCGCGCGCGCCCCTGTGGCCATGCACCAGAATTGAGCTTGCGGCGGAAAGCGTCATCATCGACAGAATCGCAAAACCGGGAATCCAGCGGGATATCATTGAGACAAGCATACGGTAGCAGTTTTTCATTTTCATGGAAGGGAGTCCGTCATTATGAACAATATTTCCAGACGTGGATTCGCCGTGGCGGCAACCACCGCGCTCAGCTATTCGCGCATCCTCGGCGCCAATGACCGTCTTCAAATCGGCTATATCGGCGTCGGCAACCGCGGCACGCAGGTCCACGAAGCGTTTCTCGAACATGGCGGCCAGATCACCGTCGCCCTCTGCGACCTGCGCGGAGACTACATGGCGCACAACGCCAAAATCTCCCGCGCCACACCCAGGCAGTACAAGGAGTACAGGAAATTGCTGGAGGACAAGGACGTCGAGGCCGTCGTGATCGCAACCCCGGACCACTGGCACGCGCTGCAGTTCATCGACGCCTGCCATGCCGGCAAGGACGTCTACGTGGAAAAGCCTCTGTCACTCACCGTGGTGGAAGGACGCCGCATGGTGGAAGTGGCTCAACAGACCAGGCGCGTCACGCAAGTGGGCATCCACCGCCGCTCCGGCAGGTTCCTGCAGGAAGCCGTGCAGTTCATTCAATCCGGCGCCTTGGGCCACATCAGCGTCGCCAAGGGTTGGCACCTGCAGAATGAATTCCCGGTGGGAATCGGAAACCCGCCCGATGAGAAGGAGCCCGATGCCTGGGAATGGGATCAGTGGCTGGGCCCTGCGCCGAAGGTCCCATACAATAAGAACCGCGCCTACTACCGCTTCCGCTGGTTCTACAATTACTCCGGCGGCCAGATGACGAACTTCGGCGTGCACTACATGGACATGTTGAGGTGGGCGCTGGGCAAGGAAACGCCGCGCGCGGTGACGGCGATGGGCGGCAAGTTCGCAGTGAAGGATAACCGCGAGATCCCCGACACGGCCGAGGCGCTGTGGGATTTCGGCGGCACAATGATCATCTTCTCCCAGTACAACATCAATTCGGCGCCTGGCAACATACAAGGCGCGGAGATGGAAATCCGCGGCACCAAAGGCACCATGTATATCCACGGCAACCGGTGGGAAGTGGTGCCGGAAAAGAACACGGAAATGGCGAATCCCGCGCGGTCGCCCATTGACCGCGCTTCGGAAAAAAGCTACCGGCCTTCGTTCAAAACTGCGATGGAACCCGCGGCGGCCAAAGGCAGCGCCGATACCGCCTTCCACGCGCGCAATTTCCTGGACTGCGTGAAGAGCCGGGCCAAGTGCAATTGCGACATTCTGGACGGCCACCGCTCAACAGCGGCCACGCTGATCGCCAACATCGCGCTGAAGACGCGCAGTTACCTGGAGTGGGACGGCAAGGCGGAAAAATTCACAAACAACCCCGCCGCCAACAAACTGCTGCACTACAACTACCGCGCGCCTTACAAGCTGGGCTGAGCCCGGTCTTTACACCGCGTGGCCGGCCACCGCACGCACCGCCAACTGCTCCGCCGGACGGATCGGCAGCACGTTAGCGGGCGGCTCCAGCCAAGGGTCCAGGATGCGAAGGTCGTCCACCCGTGCCACCAACTCGGTGCGGTTGGACACGTCGAAGATCATGAACAACTGGCTGATATAGGCCTTCACCGTTCGCGCCGAAAGATTCAGTTGGCCCGCGATCTCCCGGTTCTGCAGTCCACAATGCAGCAGACCCAGAATGTCGCGATGCCGCTTGTTCAGCTTGGAACGAAGCGCCGCGGCCTCCTCCCGCGACGAAGCCGCCACCGGTCCCTGCCGGCTTTCAGCAGCCGCCGCCAGTTGCGACAACACCAGCGGATTGCAGATCACCAGGTCGGGCGCAAAATCGTGCAGAATCGTCCGTGACCGCTGAAACGAAGTGAGCGTGGGTATGACCAGAACCTCGGCGCCCGGTGGAATCACCGCCGAGGAAAGCTCCTTCTCCACTGCTAATAGAACCACGCGCATAGAACCTCCAATGGGAAACACAAAGACGTGCTCCGTTCGTGAAATTAGACAACGCGGGGAGTTGAATTCTCCGGGGAGTGGAGAACTGCAGGAATAGTTAGCTTCAGCGTGCCACGATTCGCGGCGGTTTGCAACATCGAATGCCGTATAATTATTCCTATGAAGCCACTTTTCGGCGCTCTACTGATGGCGGTATCCATGCAGGCGGCAGAATCCATTCACGAGTTCACTCCCAACGCGATTGACGGCACGCCCGCCCCTCTCGCGCAGTTTAAAGGCAAGGTTGCGCTCATCGTCAACGTTGCCAGCTATTGAGGGCACACCCCACAGTACTCCGGTCTGGAGTCGATCTATCAGAAGTACAAGGCCCAGGGATTTGTCGTGCTCGGCTTCCCGGCCAATGATTTCGGGGCACAGGAGCCCGGATCAAACGAGGAGATCAAGACGTTCTGCCAACGCAAGTACAACGTCTCATTCCCCATGTTCTCCAAAGTGGTGGTGAAGGGCGGCGGCAAAGTGCCGCTCTATGACTACCTCACGCAAAGCAAGGGCGGCGAAGTGAAGTGGAACTTCACCAAGTTTCTGGTAGGCAAGGATGGCCGCGTGTTGGAGCGTTTTGAGCCGGGCGTGAAGCCGGAATCGGCCGAGGTAACCGCCGCAATCGAAAAAGCGCTAGGCAAGTAGACCAGCCAGTAAAACGATCCAGGGCGCCCAGCGCGCCCAGCGCATTTCGACTCCACCGTCGTATTCCAGTTCAATCCGGCAGCGGCCATCGCAGGCGGGCTCAATCAGGATCTGGCCGAGGCCGTCTCTGCGCACATCCGCCCGCCGGCCGTTCACCGTTGCCCGCCATCCCGGATGATGCGTCATCTGTACACTCACCACATGCTGCGGCTTGAGCATCGCATCGATACGCGCCGAATGCCGCGTAACCCACGCGAAGGAGGCCAGCGGCAGCGAGGCATCGTCCAGAGCCGCGACATAGCTCAGCAGATCCACCTGCGGCGTCACGGCATCGGACTGCCGGATCACCCGCGCCAATGACGCCGACCGGTGCGGCACACGATACAGGACGTCCGGCCCCTCCCGCCACAGCACTTCCAACTTGCCTTCGAACTTCGCCGGATGCCGGAACGGACGATAGGGCTCCTGGCTCCCTTCCCCGCTCACGCCCACCGCATGCACTCCCAGCGCCTTCAGCCACAGCAGACAGCGCCGGGGATCGGCGTCAGAGATGATGGCATACCAGGCATAGCGGATCATCGGGTTCGTCAATCCCTGAGAGAAGCCGCCTTCCATCTGCGGCGTATCCGCGAACGCGGCAAGGTACCAGGACGCCGCCCCCGGCAACAGCACGCGCTGGCGGAAGCCGTTCGATTCCAGCCATTCCGGCAGTCTGCGCAACACGGTCGCCCGCGAATCCATCGCCTTGGCATGCACACCCGCGATGTTGCCCCGGATGGGTACCGCCGCCAACAGGCACGCCGCCAGCACACCCGCCACCACCAGTCGTCTCCGCACCATCAGTCCCGCCACCAGACACAGGGCCATCTCCATCTGCAGGTGATATCGCTCGGACTGTGGCACCAGCGAAACACCCATCCATTCGGCGCCGAGGGTGATCGATGACAGGGCCGCCGCAAACAGAATCGCAAAGCGCAGCGGGGCGGCGGCGTTCCACCTCCGCAGGAGCCGGTCCAGAACAATGGTGGCCACCACAGCGGCGCCTACGCTCAGCGGCAGCTTCGCGTAGGTCGCCTGATAATCCCCGCCGATGATGCGCGCGTTGTCCCGCACCACCAGGATCGTGGATGGAGGAATCCACGGAGCGGCAAGTCCGTAGGCCATCAGGCTCACCAGCAGCGCCCTCCTCACACCGCCGTTCGCCACCAGATGACAGACCACCGCCACCGCCAGCGTCAACGCCCCGATCCAATTGGTTAACGCAACCGCCGCCATCGCCGCCGCTGCAGCCAGTTTCCACCGCCCGCCCCGTTCGATGGCAAGCCCCAACAGCCCGATCGCCACCGGCGCCAGCGTGAGGGAGGCGATGTGCGGCCCATCCCCCCAATGCAACATCGCCTGCAACCTGCGTCCAGCCGGAAATCCGCCTAACTCCGCGCCGATGCGCGCCACCAGCAGCGCCGACGGCGACCATGCCGTGTACAACAGCGCGCTCACCATCGCGGCAACCGCCGAACCCGACAGCCTGAGCGCCAGCCAGTACAACGCCACCGGCCCAAGCGCGAAGATCACCGCGGTGGTGACGTGATAGGCCTGTCCCGCCGTAATGCCGGTCAGTCCTGAAACCGCCGCCACCACTACGTGCAGCAAGGGCGGATACGCGTTTTGAAACGGAATGCCCCCATACCAGAGCGGAAACCAGGTCAGGTCCCACCAATTGTCCCGGATGTAGCGGGCCAGCCCGATGTAGGCCGGCTCAATCGAGCCCGGCTGGTCAAGCAATTCGATCGTCAGCAGTTCGTGGCATAAGAAAAGATTGAAAAGAAACAGCGCCGCCGCCGGCATCCAGGCAAGGACAGTCAACCGCGAGATGCGCACTGTCTTATAATCTTAAATGCTCTTGCCGGGGTGATCCCGCCCGTCGTTTAACAATGTTTCAACGATCCGCCGCGCTATTTCTTTGCGTCCTGATGATGCCGCTGCCACAACAGGCGGCTGGCAAGAAGACCCCGCCCGCGCGAAAACGCGCCTCCCCGGAATTGACCGTCGATTTCATCATGCGCGGTCCGGATCTATATGGCTGGGCGCCCAAAGACGTCCGCTGGTCAGGAGACAGCCTCCGCGTCTATTTTCAGTGGAAAAGGCACGATGATGCCCTAAACGCTGATTACTCCACCTACGTGGTAAATCGCGACGGCACCGGGTTGAAGAAGCTCTCCGATGAACAAGCGCGACTGGAAGCGCCCCCGCTTGAAAGCGACGATACACGCGACTGGAAAATCAGCCTCTTCGCCGACAAGGGCGACATCTACCTCCATGACCGCATGGCCGGCCGCACCCACCGCCTCAGCAAGACCCTGGAGAAGGAATCGTCTGCCCGCTTCACCCACGACGAAGAGCGCATCGCCTTTGTCCGCGGCAACAACCTGTTCGTGGTGGTGCCGGCAAACGGCGCGCTGGAACAGTTGACGGACATCCGCACCGGCGACCCCAGGCAGGCAGATCCGGACAAGAAAGGCACACCCAGCCAGGAGTTTCTGAAAAAGGAAGAGCAGACACTGCTGGAGGCCATCCGTGAGCGTGCCCTGAAGCGCGAACAGGACGAGGAGAAAAAGAAGAACGAGGATCCGCGAAAACCCTTCTTCCTCACCGCCCGCCAGTCGGTCAGCTCGCTGTTGCTGGCGCCCGATGAAACCTACATCCTGGCTGTCATCGAAGAGGAAAAGGAAGCGGCGAAGAAAACCCTGGTTCCCAATTTCGTCACCGAAGCCGGTTACACCGCCGGCATCGATTCCCGCGCCAAGGTGGGCGACGAACAAAGCCTGAAGCGCATCGGATTTCTGGATGCCAAAACCGGCGAAATGAAGTGGCTCTCCCACGACATCAAGGACCGGGACATCCGCTTCCTTGATCCCAAGTGGAGCGACGACGGCAAGAAGCTGGTGTTGTGGGGACGCGCCGCCGACAACAAAGACGCCTGGATCTTCACCGTCGACCCGTCACTTGCCACGGCCAAGCCGCTGGTCCAGATGCACGATGATGCCTGGGTGGGCGGTCCCGTGGATGCGCGCGAGGCCTTCGGCTGGGTGCCAGGCACGCCCCAGGTCTACTTCACCTGGGAGCGCGACGGCTGGTCCCACCTCTACACCGTCAACGCCAATGGTGGCGAGCCCAAACAGCTCACCGAGGGCAAATGGGAAGTACGCGACGTGCGCCTTTCACCCGATCGCACGAAATTCCTGCTGACCACCAGTGAAACTCATCCCGGCGAGGATCATCTCTACGAAATGGATTTCGATGGCGGCGAACGACGCAGGCTGACCGCCATGCCGGGGGGCCACAAGGCGGAAGTCTCCCCCGACGGCACCATGATCGCCACCGTCCACTCCTACACCAACCGGCCGCCTGAGCTCTACCTGCAGGACCTGCGCGATTCGGCCGCCAAGCCCATCCAGGCCACCAGTTCCCCGGCGCCCGATTTCTGGAAGTATCCCTGGCTTGACGTGCCCACTGTCGACATTCCCGCCCGCGATGGCGCCCGGGTGCCCGCGCGCATGTACAAACCGCCCAAGTGGCGCAAGGGCGGGCCGCTGGTGGTGTTCGTCCACGGCGCGGGCTATCTGCAGAACGTACACCACCGCTGGTCGCAGTACGCCCGCGAGTATATGTTCCACCATCTGCTGATGGACCGCGGCTACATGGTGCTGGACCTGGATTACCGCGCCTCGGCGGGCTATGGCAGGGACTGGCGCACGGCCATCTACCAGCGCATGGGCGGCAAGGATCTGGACGACCAGGTGGACGCTGTGAAGTGGGCCATCCGCGAACATGGCGTGAATCCGAAACGCGTGGGCATCTACGGAGGCTCCTATGGCGGCTTCATCACGCTGATGGCTATGTTCACGAAGCCCGACGTGTTTCAGGCCGGCGCCAGCCTGCGCCCTGTCACCGATTGGGCGCACTACAACCACGGCTATACCTCGAACATCCTTAACACGCCCCAGGCGGATGAAAAGGCATACAAGCTCTCTTCGCCCATCTATCACGCCAACGGCTTGAAGGGCGCGCTGCTCATCTGCCACGGCATGGTGGACACCAACGTCCACTTCCAGGACACCGTGCGGCTGGTGCAGCGCCTCATCGAACTGCGCAAGGAAAACTGGGACCTCGCCGTCTACCCCGTTGAGGACCACGCCTTCCTCAATCCGGTGAGTTGGGCCGATGAATACCGCCGGATCCTCCGCCTGTTCGAAACGAATCTCAGAAGTCGATAGAGGCCAGAACCTCCGACGGCTTCTTTTCAAAGGCGCGGCAGATGGCCAGAAAACTTTCGATACTGGGCATGTGGGCGCCGCGTTCAATCGAACTGATCTGCGAGACGCTCAATTTCGCCGCATGGGCCAGGTCCTTCAATGACCAGTCCCGTTCGGCCCGCAGCAGTTTGATGCGCTGCCCCAGCCGCGCCCGCAGCAGTTCCTGCGGCGACCTGCCAAGCCCGAAGGTCAGCGTGGCGTTCTTCAGAGTCTGGCGGATCTGCCCCAGCGTGAAGGGCTTGGGAAGGTAGTCGAACACTTTCATCTTGAAGGTGTTCCGCATGTCCTCAAGCGATGGATAGCCGGTGACGATAATCACGCACAGCCCGGGATAACGGGCCAGAAGCTGCTCAAGAATCTGCTCGCCCGTGAACTCGCCCATCTTCATGTCCAGCAGGACGATGTCAGGCAGCCGCGCCTCACACCCCGCGTACAGCGCATCGGGGTGCGCGAACGTGCGTACGGAATAACCGGCTTCGTCCGCCAGCAGGTCTTCGATGTAGTTGCGAAAGTCCGCGTCGTCGTCGAGCAGCGCCACTTCGATGTCGCGATCAGGCATGTGCGTTGGCCTCCTGAACGGCGCCGGGCAGACGCACCTCCAGCCGCGCCCCGCCGCCCGGGCAATTCGACGCGCTGATCGATCCGCCATGCTGCCGGACGATGCCCTCCGACACCGTCAGCCCCAGCCCGGTTCCCTTGGAATCGAGCCTTGTGGTGACAAACGCGTCGAAGATGTCCGGCAGCACATGGGGCGGAATGCCCGGGCCGTCATCCTCCACACCGATCACCACCCAATCGCCCGAAACCTCGGATTGAACCCGGATATGCCCGCCCGCCGAGACCGCGTTTAACGCATTGCGCAGCAGGTTCACGAATACCTGGATCAGCCGGTCATAGTTGCCGGTGATGGCGTGCGCCTCATCCGTGCGATTGTCGAAATGGATGCCGCCCGCCTTGTCATCGATGGCCAGCAGACTCCAAGCCTCTTCGATCAGCACGCGCACGTTCACCCGCTCTACCACCTGTTTGCGCGTGCGGGCAAAATCGACAAGGGACTCACTGATGGTGCGCAGCCGCTCGGTGACGCGTTTCATCCGGGATAGCCGATCCCGAGTGTGCGCATCCTGCGCCGTCTCCATTAGCTTCTCAATGGAACCATGCAGCACCGTCAGCGGCGTGTTCATCTCATGCGCCACGCTGGCGCTCAGCATGCCGATCGACGCCAGCCTGTCCTGGTCTTCCAGATTCTTCTTGGCCGTCTCCAGCATCTGATTCTTGCGCCGCAGATCCTCCGCCGTTTCGGCAAGCCGATCCTCGTGGCGGCGCAACTCGGCCACCGTGGCGTTGCGCGATCGCATGATCTGCCCGATCTCATCCTCCAGAATCTCCGGATCCGGAATCAGTTCCCCCCCCCGATCATCTTGCTGGGTGGCGCTATCGGCCCGCATGATCATCTTGATAGGCCTGTACACGTACAGCGGCATGACAAGGAATTCCAGCGTCACGACGGCCAGCACATAGATGGCGCCCAGCACGGCGAACAGTGTGCGCTTGGCCCGCCGCACGAAGTCGTCGTAGAAATGGTCGGGCAGCCGCGCCCGCCGGTACAACCCCGTCGCGGCCACCTTCCGGTAGAGATACTCGCTCGCCGTCCGGTTCTGCCAAACCAGATCGGGATATTCCTCCAGCCACCGGT
>JANRLE010000336.1:0-8673 GCA_033762895.1 Bryobacteraceae bacterium
GGCAAAGGCGGTGAACTCGGTGTGGGGGCAGGCCATGGCGTCGCGCACGAGGTCCGTGCCGCGGTCGCCGATGCCGATGATGCCCAGCCGGATGCGGTCGTTTGCGCCGAGCACCGAGGATGGGGCAAGGCTTCCGGCAATTCCGGTGGCTACACTGCCGATGAACTTGCGGCGGCTGTCCATTTGGCGGGGAATACTCCTCTTATGGACATCGTATCAGAAGCGGATCAGCGGCCCATGAACTATCATTGAGAAGTGAAGCTGAACATTGAGGTTGATCGTGAGGAGGACGGACGCTGGATCGCCGAGGCCGCTGGCCTTCCCGGAGTGATGTGCTACGTTGCCACCCGTGAAGACGCAATCTCCAGCGTGGAACGATTTGCGATCTGACCGGATCGCCCACGGTGAGCTTCCGTCGTCCGCACTCGGTGTGTCGTTCAGAATTCCAGATGAGCAGTTGGCCAGCCAGTAAAGCCAAGCGCGTGCTGGCCGCCTGCTGAGGATCGGCTGGCGAACAACTACCGATTCAATCGAGCGGCGTCCCGGCACAGCAGCCGCGCTGCGAACTCTTGTACGGCGACCCCCCGCCGTGAGGCTTCTCTGCGAAGGGTGGTCACCGTCTCGGAGTCAAGCGTAAGTGCGACGGATTCCTCAGTGCCCGTAGCTTCCCCCTGTGCAACCGTCAGTTCGCCCTCATCCACCGCTTGCCAATCGCCGAAATCGAAAGAGCGATTTGAATCCCAGAACTCGGACTCCTGCTCCACACGCAGAGCGTGGGAATTCCCGTCCCGTTCGGATGACCTTTTCTAAAGCCCAGTTTCATCGCTCCCTCTAGAGCATCATAACGCCCCGTGTGTCATCATAAAAAGTCTCGCATGACCCGCTTCACACCCTGCTCACCGGAGGAACTCGTCGAATGCCTGCGCGACGCAGCCGCTTCCGGCAAGCGCATCCGGCTGGACGGCAACAACAGCAAATCGCGCCTCGGCGGCCCCATCCCCGAAGCAGACGTCCACATCTCCACCGCCGCCCTTAACCAGGTGCTCATCTTCGAACCCCGCGACCTCACCATCAGTGTCGGCGCCGGCCTGCCCTACGCGCGTTTCACCGAACTGCTGGATGAGAACGGGATGATGGTCCCCATGGATCCGCCCTTCGCCGCCCAGGCCACCGTCGGCGGAGTGGTGGCCGCCAACTCCAGCGGTCCGCGCCGCCGCCTTTACGGCACCCCGCGCGACGTGGTGATCGGCATGCGCTTCGCCACGCTCGAAGGCAAGCTGGTGCAATCGGGCGGCATGGTGGTGAAGAACGTCGCCGGGCTCGACATGGCCAAGCTCCTCATCGGTTCCCTCGGCACCCTGGCCGCCATCGCCACCGTGAACTTTAAGCTGATGCCGAAGCCCCACGGAACGCGGACGTTCGTGTCCGAATTCAACAGCGTGGCCGAGGCTATCGCCCAACGCGACCGCATCCTCCAGAGCACGCTGCAACCCGCCGCCGTCGACCTTCTGAATCCCGCCGCGGCCGGGGGCAAACAATGGACGCTGGCCGTCGCCGTGGCCGGCAACGAAGCCGTGCTGCGCCGCTATCGCGAGGAACTGCCCGGAGACATGCTGGAAGGCGAAGCGGAAAACAGGTATTGGCATCCGATTCGCGAGTTCACTCCGAACTTCCTCAACGCTGTGCCCGAAGGCTGCGTGATCCGCGTCTCGGTCACGTTGGACGCCGTGGGCGCCACGATGGCGAAGCTGCCCGGCAAGGCCATTGCCCGCGCCGCCAACGGCGTCTGTTATGCGCATGTGGAAACGCCTGCGCCGGAGTTGCTGAATTCCCACCGCGCGATTCTCGAATACGGGCCCGCCTCGCGCACCGTTTCCACGCCCATGTGGCCGGTGAAGGATTCCGGCTATCCCATCATGCAAAAGATCAAGCGGATGTTCGATCCCGATCATCTGCTCAACCGGGGGCGATTCTATGGCGACATCTAACCTGCCTGTCTACAAGGACCTGGACAAGCCGCAACAATCCGACCTGGACCGTTGCGTGCACTGCGGCCTGTGTCTCAATTCCTGCCCCACTTACCGCGAGTTAGGGATAGAAATGGATTCGCCGCGCGGGCGCATCTATCAGATGAACATGGTGGCGTCGGGTGCTCCCATTACGCCATCGTATCTGGAGCACATCGATCTCTGCCTCGCCTGCCGCGGGTGCGAAACGGCCTGTCCCTCGGGCGTGCAGTACGGCCGGCTGGTGGAAGCCGCGCGTGCGGAGATCGAAAACAGGATCGAACGCCCGTGGAGCGTGCGCACTCTGCGCGGTTTCGTTTTCGGGAAACTGCTGCCGTCGCCGGGGCTGCTGAAGTTCGCCGGCACGCTGCTCTATCTTTATGAGAAAACCGGCATCGCGTGGTTGACCCGTGCCAGCGGCATCCTGAACCTGATGGGCAGCCTGGGCAAGGCCGAAAAACTCGCGCCGGCCGCGGAGTTCCCTTCGTTCTTTGATTCCTACGGCAAGGTTTTCCCCGCCGAAGGGCAGCGCCGTTACAAGGTGGCGTTTCTCGGCGGCTGCATCGCCAACATCAGCTTCGCCCGTCTCAACGACGCCACGGTGCGCGTGCTGCAGAAGAACGGCTGCGAGGTGCATGTCCCCAAGGACCAAACCTGCTGTGGCGCGCTGCACATGCACGCTGGGATTCGCGAGGAGACGCGCCGGCTCGCCCGCCAGAACATCGATGCGATGGTGGACGGCGGATTTGACGCCATCATCACCAACGCCGCCGGCTGCGGTTCCACGCTGAAGGAGTACCACGAACTGCTGGATCACGAACCGGCTTACGCCGAGCGTTCGAAGAGATTTTCCACGCTGATGAAGGACGTCAACGAGTTCCTTGCCGGGATCGATCTGAATCCGAAGATGCGCGAGATGAAGATCACGGTGACCTACCAGGATTCCTGCCATTTGGCGCACGGGCAGAAGGTGCGCGCCGCCCCGCGTAAGTTGCTGAAGTCGGTGCCGGGCCTGGAGTTCCGTGAGATGCCGCTATCGGATCTGTGCTGCGGCAGCGCTGGTATTTACAACGTGGTGCACAACGACATGGCGATGGCGCTGCTGGAAAAGAAGATGGCGAACGTGAACTCCACTTCGGCCGAGGTGATCTGTTCGGCCAATCCCGGCTGCCTGCTGCAACTGCGCGCCGGGGCGAAGATGTACGGCAGCAATCAGCGTGTGATGCACGTGATGGAAGTGCTGGACGAGGCCTATCGCGGCGCGTAGGCCGGGCATCCAGTGAGACTACGTCAACGCTCGACATTGCGCTCTTCGATGTTTGTTAATGATTTGAGCGCCTGGAACTGGAACTTGCCCCGCTGACGCTGCCCTTGACAACCCCACCCACTCGCGCCAGACTAAGATCTGAAAAGCGAACAAAAGGCGAAATCGTACCCGGCATGTTCCCCGAACTTCACGCTCGCTCGGCTTTCAGCTTCCTGGAAGGCGCCTCCGTCCCCGAAGACCTCGCCGACGAGTGCGCACGCCTCGAAATCCCCGCCATGGCCTTGCTCGACACCGACAACGTCTGCGGCGCGCCGCGCTTCTATATGGCGGCGAAGAAGCTGGGATTGAAGGCGCATATCGGCGCCGAGATTACCGCTGCCGAAGGCGGTCGTTACATACTGCTGGCGGAGAATCGAACGGGCTATCAGAATCTCTGCAGGCTGATCACAGCCATGAAGCTGCGTTCGGCGAAGGGGCAGGCGGCGGCGACGGTGGAGGAATTCCGCCGGTTTTCCCCGGGTTTAATTGCGATCACGCGGGGGGCGCACGATCCGGCGGAACTGACCGGCATTTATGGCCAGGGCAACGTATATGCCGAATTGCAGCGTCACTTCAATCGCGAAGAAGAAGCGCGCAATCAGTACGTGCGCCAGATGGCGGCGCGGCATGGGCTTCCGCTGTTGGCCAGCAACGGCGTCCGCTACGCCACCCGCGGGAAGCGCGAACTGATGGACGTGCTTACCTGTGTCCGGCACAAGACCACCATTCAAAAGGCCGGCCGCCTGCTGGAGCACAATGCCGAACGGCATTTGAAGCCGGCCCGGGAGATGGATCGCCTGTTCGCCGATGTGCCTGAGGCGCTGGCCGGTGCGCGGGAGTTATCGAACCGGCTGGCGTTCACCCTCGCCGACCTCGGTTACCGCTTCCCGCCCTACCCTGTGCCGCCCGGCGAAACCATGAACTCATTCCTGCGCCAGCGCGCCGATGAAGGCGCGCGCCGCCGCTACCAGCCCTACTATGAAAAAGCCCAACGGCAGGTGGAGCGCGAACTGGCGCTGATTGAGAAACTGGAACTGGCCGGGTACTTCCTCATCGTCTGGGACATTGTACAGTTCTGCAAAGCCAGCGGGATTCTGGCGCAGGGAAGGGGCTCGGCCGCCAATAGCGCGGTCTGTTATTCGCTGGGAATTACGGCGGTGGACCCGGTGGGCATGGATCTGCTGTTTGAGCGCTTCCTTTCCGAGGAACGCGGCGAATGGCCGGATATCGACATTGATCTGCCAAGCGGCGATGAGCGGGAGCGCGTGATCCAATACGTCTATCAACGCTATGGCAAGCATGGGGCGGCGATGACGGCCAACGTGATTACCTACCGTGGAAGGTCGGGCATTCGCGATGTGGGAAAGGTGCTGGAATTCCCGCAGGAGGATTTGGGAAAGCTGTCGAAGCTGGTTTCGCGCTGGGGCTGGAAGGATCCCACCGACGGGCCGGAACAACAGTTTCGTGAAGCCGGGCTGGACATGCGGGACCCGCGGATTACGAAATTTCTCACCCTTTTTTCCGATATTCAGGACCTGCCGCGGCATCTGGGCCAGCATTCGGGGGGGCTGGTGATCTGCCAGGGCGAACTGGACCAGGTTGTACCGCTGGAGCCGGCCACCATGCCCAACCGCGTGGTGATTCAGTGGGACAAGGAAGACTGCGCCGATCTGGGGTTGATCAAGGTGGATCTGCTGGGGTTGGGGATGCTGGCGGCGGTCTCCGATACGCTCGGCATCATTCGCGAATCCTATGGTGAAGAAGTGGATTTGGCGCGTCTCCCACAGGATGACGCCAAGGTGTACGAGGCGCTGCAGAGAGCCGATACGATCGCCATGTTCCAGGTGGAAAGCCGCGCGCAGCAATCGTGCCTGCCCAAGCTGCGGCCGGTGAATTTTTATGACATTGTGGTGCAGGTGGCCATCATCCGGCCCGGCCCCATCGTGGGAAAGATGATGCATCCATACCTGCGGCGGCGGCAGGGATTGGAGCCCGCCGATGCGCTGCATCCTTCGCTGGAACCCGTGCTCGCCCGCACGCTCGGCGTACCGCTGTTCCAGGAACAACTGCTGCGCATGGCGATGATTGTGGCCGGGTTCACCGGCGGCGAGGCGGAGGAACTGCGGCGGGCGATGGGCTTCAAACGGTCCCAGGCGCGCATGGCGGAGATCGAACGGCGGCTGCGGCAGGGCATGATGGAGCGTGGGATCACGGGTGAAACGCAGGAGCGCATCGTGCAGTCCATCACGTCTTTTGCGCTTTATGGATTCCCCGAATCGCACGCGGCGAGCTTTGCGTTGATCGCCTATGCCAGCGCATATCTGAAATGCCATTATCTGGCTGCCTTCACGGCGGCGATTCTCAACAACCAGCCGATGGGCTTCTATCATCCGGCCACCATTATCAAGGACGCGCAGCGGCATGGCTTGCGAGTGCTGCCGGTGGATCTGGCGGTTTCCGGTGTGCGCTGTACGGTGGAGAATCGATGCCTGCGCCTGGGGCTCAACTATGTTCGCGGCCTGCGCGCGCAGACGGCGGCAGCGCTTGTGCAAGAACGCGGAAAGGCGCCCTTTGCCAGCATCACGGACGTGGCCCGCCGTGTTCCACAGGCACACAAGGACGAACTGCGGCAGTTGGCCGCTATCGGAGCGCTGAACCCGCTGGAGGCGCGAACCCACCGCCGCTCCGCGTTGTGGAAAAGCGAGTTCGCCATCCGCCCGGCCGGCCCGTTACTGGAAGGTCTGGAGCCGCTTGAAGAGGAATGTCCGCTGGATGCGATGTCTGCCGAGGAACGAATGGTGACCGATTTCGCGGGCACCGGACTGACTATCGGCGCGCATCCGCTCAGCTACCGGCGCGAGGCGTTGGCGCAACTCAACGTCATTCCGGCCGCGCGGCTGAAGGAAATTCCGGATGGCAAACTGGTGCGTATCGCGGGCAGCGTCATCTGCCGGCAGCGTCCAGAGACGGCCAAGGGGTTCGCATTTTTCAGCCTGGAGGATGAAACCGGGATCGCCAACGCGATTGTGACTCCGCCGGTGTTCGACGCCAACCGTTTTGTGCTTACCGGTGAGCCGTACCTGCTGATGGAAGGCATCGCACAGAATCAGCAGGGTGCGGTTTCGGTACGGGTACGCAGGGTGAAGGAGTTGCGCTTTGGCGGCGAACTGGTGGGCTCGCACGACTTCCGCTAGGCCGCCAGACCCTACCTGGCGATCATCGCGATGGCTTCAATTTCCACCAGCAGCCCGGCGCCCAAACCGGACTGCACCAGCGTAGCCGCGGGCGGGGCGTCCATATTGAGATACTTCGCTCTGATTTTCCGCAGTTCCGCCGTGTTCGCCATGTCGGTGACGAAGTAGTTGATTTTCACCACATCTTCAAAGCGCGCACCCGCCAGCGCCAGGCACTTGCCCAGGTTCTTGAACGTGTTGTCGCACTGTGTGGCGAAGTCGGCGGGCATCTTGCCGTCTTCGCCCGCGCCGCCCTGCCCGGAGATGAATATCATCGTTCCGGGAGGAGAGCTTACCACGTGGGTGTAGCCGGGCGGCTTTTTTCCGCCCACGTTGAGGAACTTCTTGGCCAGCGGTTTGGCCATCGCCGTCAACGCCGCCCCGGCCGCCAGCATCAATGCGCTCAGCCGCCGCATACGTTACCTCTGCACAGCGCCGGCGCGGCCCATGATCGGCCACATATCCACCACGCGCTCGCCTTCGCAGACATAGTAGCGGTCGTAGCAGTTGGTGCTCATGTCGAGGTTGGAGCAGTACAACTCCACGCGCTGGCCGAGTTTCAACTCCTCGCCGCTGGTCCACTTGAGGATGCCGTATTCGGCGCCCTGGTTTTCCACGATCAGATCGGGCCGTCCCTTCACCTTGTCCGTGGGCTTCAGCATGGCCTTGTTGCCGCAATCGATGGTGACCTGGTTGGGGTGATTCTTGCTGATCACCGTTGTCAACACGGTCAGCGCCGGATTCCAGTCCGAGTACACCTTGTCATCGTCCTTGCCGCCGACGGCCATGTAGATGGAGTCCATGTACACGTAGGATCCGGCCTGCAATTCGGTGAGTCCCAGCGCCTTGTCGATGTTGTAGGTTCCTGTCGATCCGCCGGTCACGATGGGGACGTTGAGGCCGGCCTTGCGGCACATTTCGGCGGTTTCGGCCACTGGCGTCACGTCCATCGTCGACTTCTTCTTCCGCGCTTCAAAGCCCTTGGTATGCGATGCCGCGCCCGAATAGCCCATTACGCCGCCGAACTTCAGGTGCTTCTTCGAATCGATGCGCCTGGCCAATTCCAGACCCGGCTGTCCGGTGGCGTGGCCGGCGCGGGTGAGCCCGGCGTAGAGATCGATGAGCACGGTGGGCTTCACTTTGGCGACGGCGGCGGCTTCATCCAGCAGGTCGACGGTGAGGGGATCGTCGGCCACCATGAGGAAGGTAGGGTCGCGGCGGGCAAGGTCAATGGCGCGCCAGATGTTGTTCTTGCCGGCGGGCTGGCGGGAGAAGAGCGTTCCCTTCAGGCCCGCGTTCACCATCAGTTCGCTTTCGGCGATGGTGGCGCAGCAGATGCCGTTGGCGCCCAGCGCCACCTGGCGTTTGGCCACATCCACGGACTTGTGCACCTTGCAGTGCGCCCGCAGTCCGATGCCCGTGGTGCGGCAGTGACCGGCCATCTTCTGGACGTTCTGCTCAAACAGCGAACGTTCGACGCACATCGCCGGGGTGCCCAAATCTTCCTTGAAAATATTGGTGAAATCGCGCCGCGCGATCTTGGCCTCGATCTCGGCATAGCGGAACGGGCGGGATACGGCGCTGTCTTTATTGGCGGCCGCGGCGAACGGGGCGGCAAGAGTGGAGGAAAGCAAAGTTCTCCGGGTCATAGGTGTCATCATATCGCGCCGCGCGGATACAATAAAGGACTTGACAGCCAAGCAGATCGAAAGAGCACCACGCGGTCTCGGCCGGTTGTTCGGCGATCTCAAGATCCGGCCGAAGCTGATCGTCCTGCACAACACGTTTTTTCTCATCCTCGCGCTGGCGGTTTACTTCTCCCTGATTCCCCTGATTGAAGAGCTGGTACGGGGCGCGCGGCTGCGCGAAAACAGCCTGCTGGTGCAGTTGTTTTCCGACGACCGGCCAATGCCGAGGCTGGCCGGCACGGAGATTTACGAATTCCGGGAGGGTGCGGCCGGCCAGTTGGGTGTTCCTCCGGAAGTGTACCGGTGGCTGGAGGAATATCCCGATCTGGTTTGGCAGAACCGGACGGCGAGCGAGTATCTCTACCGGAAGGTGGCCGCGACGGGGTTGTACCGGCGGGCGCGGCTGCCCGACCATTTCTACGACGACTTCGTGCGGCGGG
>JANRLE010000337.1:0-34383 GCA_033762895.1 Bryobacteraceae bacterium
TCCTCCACGACGATGTCCTCAGGCCGGGAGACAAACAGTTGCGCGCCAACGCGCTGGCCGTGGCGAATCCTCGATCCGCAGACGCCCCTGACCCGCACGACGGCATCGACAAACCGCTCGGCCAGTCCGTCATCGGGACGCGGCAACATCACCCAGGTAGCGACACCGCCCCGGTGCAGCAGGAAACTGGTGCGGCCCCACTTTCGTGGGCTGAGGCGTACTACACCGCTCACCTCCACCCACCGGCTGTCCAGACGGCCCGCTTCAAGGTCATTGATCGAGGCCGGCACGGGGGTGGGCATGGGAGCCGCGCCAAGCACCTTCACAACAGGGCGTGTCACCACCGGCGCCAGGTCCCCGGGCGCCGTCATGCCTTCCACCGTCACCCTTGTTTCAGGCGAAAAGTTCACCGCCGTGCCCTTGGTATTGACGAACAGCGCGCCTGTCGCGTCCTCCACGAACAGCAGGCCCCACTCCGGGTCGCTGTAGGTCACCACGCCGGTCAGCCGGACCGGAAGCGCCGCTGAGGCTTCATTCTGGCTGAGGCGGTTCACTTCCCCGATCGAGCGAATCACCGCGGAGGGCGCCGCCTGGCACAGCGCCACGAGCAAACCCGTGCTCAGGATGAGGATCAGTGAACGCAAGAAACCTCTAACCAGTCTCTTCGTCATGTGCGAGCCGGCCCTTTAGCCGCTACGATGGTAGATGTATGCGGTTCTCTGCTGTTGTGATGGCCCTGCTGCCGGCGGTCTTCGCCGCCAACGCGAATCTGGCGAACATCAAGTCGGTCTACGTCCTGCCCATGACCAGTGGTATCGACCAGTACCTGGCCAACCGCCTGCTGGCCGATCAGGTGCTGGTGGTCACCACCGATCCCAACGCTGCTGACGCCGTACTCACCGATTCCATCGGGCCGGCCTTCGAAAAGAAATTGACTGAGCTTTACCCGCCCCCCGCTCCCCCAGAGCCCGAGAAGAAGGAGGCGGAGAAGAAAGACAAGGCAGACGAAGACAAGGATGCCGGGCCAAGGGACATCATCGGCAAGGAAGAGCCCGTCGTACGGACGTCGTCGTTCCGCAAAGGCCGCGGCGTGGTGTTCCTGGTGGATCGCCGCACCCGCCAGGTGGTTTGGTCCACCCATGAACGGCCGAAGGATACCAGCGCCGAGCAATTGGACCGCACCGCCCGCCGCATGAGTGACCGGCTGAAAAAAGACTACGGCGCCAAGTGAAGAGGAACGGCTGAAACGCCGATAGATTTCCGGAGGAATGCGACTTTCCGGAATTCTGTTGCTGGCGGCATCCAGCGCCCTGGCGCTCACCGTCCCGCGCGGTGTAACCGGCTCGGCGGCCAGTGACAGCCGGTGCGCGATTACCACGCCTGCCTCCGCGTTCCGGACCACCGATGCCCAGGTTTTCTTCTGGTTCCAGGCCGCCAGCGTGCGCACCGGGGAAAAGCTTGCCGTGGAGTGGGTGAATCCAGGGGGCGTGGTGGCAGCCACCGCCAACTACGATCAGCTTCCGGCCGCGCCCAGCCTCTGTTTCCTGACGCAGTTGCCGATTGCCGGCTTTGAGGCGGCGTCGATGCCCGGAAAATGGACGGTGCGGGTCATCGTGAACCGGGCCGTACTGCACCAGCGCACGTTCGCCATTGAGGGCGATCCGGCTGGCGCCGGCTTCCGGATCACGAAGGTGACGCACCAGGAAGGCGGATTGCTGGTGGAGGGCGCTGGCCTGATGGCGGCGGCAAGGCTGCACCTGGCGGCATATACAAAAAACGCGGGGTGGCAGTACATCGCCGAACTTTTCCCTGAGACCCAGGAAGCGGCGCGTCTGACGGTGAAGTATGACAACGCCTGGAAACCCGGAGAGTACCTGGTGTATCTGCGGGCGGGCAACGGCGTGTTAAGCCAGCCGGCGCGGTTCCAGGTATCCTCGGGCGGGACATACCGGTTGCCGGTGCGGGCGGGGGAAAGATGGATCTTTACGCAGGGCCCGCGCGGGTCGACGCATTTCGGCAATACGTCTCAGGCATATGACATCGCTCCGTTGAACGGGCGCTGCATCGTGGCCATGCGCGCCGGCGTTGCGCACGCCTTCGACAAGGGAGAACGCCAGTGTTTCGGCTGCCGTTCTTACGGCAACTACATCACCATCGATCATCAGGATGGCGACTACAGCCACTACGGGCATCTGAAATCGGGGACTTTCCTGGTGCGCACCGGGCAGAAGGTGGAGCAGGGCCAGCCGCTGGCGATTGTGGGTAACAGCGGCTATACGCTGGGCGCGGGCGGCGGCTATCACTTACATGTGCAGGTGACGCGAGGCTTTCACATCGCCTCACAGAGCGTGCCGTTCCGGTTTGACGATCTGCGCGTGCCGCGCGGGGTCTTCACTTCGGCCAACGGGCGGCCGGATGCCGATTGCGGCCGGCCTGAGGCAAATCCCACGATGATCTCCGGTTCCAAAGACAGGACGCTCAACGGCCCCTCGCGGGAAGGCGCGGTGGCGGTGGCGGATTGGTGGAATGGCGAGCTGCCGATTCCTCCCGGCACGCGCCAATTGGAGGTGCGGCTGAGTTGGGAAGGCGCAGAGCAGGAGATGGACCTGCACCTGGTGAGTCCGGCGGGCAGGCATTACGGCTGGTACGGGGTGAACAGCGGCTACTCCGGGCAGGCTTCCAAGCCGGAGGAGTTTCAAATCCCAAACCCGGAAGCGGGGCGCTGGCGGGTTTCCGTGCAGGGGATGAAGGGCACGGGAGAACTCATGCCCTTCCGGATCCAAAGTGGCATGACGCGCGCGCGGTAAGGGGGTAGAATGAGGCTGTCATGGCCTACCGTATCCGCCGCATCGACTATTTTTATACCTGCGTCAAAGACGAGCCTGGAGAAGCGCTAAAACTGCTGAACGAGCTTGCGGCGCACCGCATCAACCTGCTGGCCTTCGCCGCGGTCCCCACGGGAGTGATGCGCACACTGCTTACCCTGTTTCCCGAAGACACGCCGCAACTGGTGGAAGCATCCAGGCGTGCCCGTCTGGACCTGGACGGGCCTTATGGCGCCATCCTGGTGCAGGGGGATGACGAACTGGGCGCCACGGCCGGCATTCACGAAAAGCTCTTTGAAGCAAACGTCAACGTGTTTGCCTCCAGCGGCGTGGCTGACGGCAGAGGCAGCTATGGCTATGTGATCTACGTGCGCCCGGAAGAGTACGAACGGGCGTTGAAGGCATTGGAGATCTGACAAAGATGGCCATCCGTCTCGCCATATTGATCGAACCCGGGTCGCCGCACGTTTCAAACTACGTCGAAGCCGCCGCCGTGGCGCGCGGTGTTTCCCAGGTTGCCATCACGGGGAAAGCTGCGAATGCGGTTTCCTTTGGCTCGGTTCCAGAGTTGTTGGAAAAGTTCAAGCCCGATCTGGCGGTGGTTTCGATGCCCGCCTATCGCACGCCGCCGGTGGTGGCCCAGGCGCTGGAGGCTAACTGTCACGTGATTGCCGAAAAGCCGGCCTGTGTGCGCGTGGCCGACTTCGCCGCGCTGGTGCGCATGGCCGATTCCAAGCATCGCAACCTGATGCTGGCGGTGGCCAACCGTTCGATGCCGATGATCCAGATGGCGCGGACGCTGGTGGCCGATGGCGTAATCGGGCGGCCCTATGCCGCGCACGCGATGCTGGTGGCCGATCAGACGCGGCTGAAGAGCCCGTCCTATGCGCAGTCCTGGGTGGCGAAAAAAGATCAGGCCATGGGGGGATTTCTCTCCTGGCTGGCTATCCATTACCTGGATAAGCTGCAGTTTCTGACGCGGGACCGGTTTACGGAAGTAACTGCCATGACGCGGAACGCCAACCGGCTTGCGATGGATGTGGAGGACTCAGTGGTGGTGAACGCGGCGATGTCAGGCGGACTGATCGCCACCCTGCACGGCGGTTACTATCTTCACCAGGGCTATCAGAGCGGATTTCAACTGTGGGGCTCCGATGGCTGGCTGCGCATGACTCCGCACGGCATGGGGACGCGGACGCTCGAGTGGTTCCGCTACCGCACAGGGCGCACGGAATCGCAGACATGGGCCGATGATTCGGGCGCCTATCACAGGTTCGTACAATCAGCGATTGACGCGGCCGTGAACGGAACGGCCGGGCTGATTACCTCAGGTGAGGGTTTGCATTTGTTACAAACCGTGGAGGCGGCCTACCGGGCGGCGGCTGAAGGCCGTACCCAAAAGATTGGCTAGTACCTGCGTGATGAACCGCCTATAGCCAACGAAGCGGAATTCCGAATAGAATACTCGTGGAAACATGGCGGCCTTCCGGCCGCATCAAGGAGGCGTGTTTTCCCGATGTTCAACCTAAAGTCGATTCTCAGCAGCCGCATCGTCCTCAATGAGGACCTGAGCCGGATTCTGAAGAACGTTTTCCCGAGCGGACAGACCGGCCAGTCACTGGGCGGCGTGATGGATCACCTCAGCCAACTGCTGGGCGGAGTGGCGGCGTCCAACGGAGCCGCGGCTCAGGTGGCCCAGACTCTGGCGGGCAATGGCACGGGCGGTGGCGCGGCTATGCCCAATCTCGACTCGCTGGGCCCGGCCTTGACGAAGATCGCCTACATTGCAGTGCTGGCCGAAGCCATCGAGGATGCCAAGGGCAAGCAGCACTTCAACGTGGAAACCGCGGTGAACGATCTGTGGGTGAAACTGAACCGGGTCCGTCCCCAGCAGAATCCCGTGATGAAGAGCGGGATCGCGGACCTGATGGAGCAGGTGGCCAAACTGATGAAGCAGCAAAGCACCCTGATGCAGCAGACCATGCGGCAAATGCGGTAATCACCCGCCGGCGATCGTGCCGATGATGAACAAGGCAGCGGCGGAAGGGCGTGTAATCCGCATCGGCTGATCAGCGGACCGGCGATGCGATCCACCAGGTGACGCCGTTGCCATCGACGACGCCGGCGTTGCGGTGGCCATAAGGCTTATCTTCGGGAGCGCTCTGGGAGGCAGCGCCGGCTTCCAGCGCCTTCGCATAAGTGGCATCGACATCGTCCACCCAGAGGTAGATGGCGGCGCTTAGCGGCTTCCACTGGCCACCGGCCTGGCCCACCATGACGAGGGAATCGCCCACCTGGATTTCAGCATGCATCACGGATTGATCCGCGTTGCGATCGCATGAGATTTCGGCCGCGCCGAAGGCAGCCTTCAGGAACGCAAGTTCGGCATCGGCGTCGGGCACGCACAAATACGGCGTGACGGTGCGGTAGGTGTTGGTAGTAGCTGACATGACCCCATGATGTCACTCGCCTGCGGATTCGTATTGTAGAAATTTGACGTGGTTGGGGAATTCGGTGACGGCCTTCCGATAGGCGGCGGGTGTGAGTCCGGAGAACTCACGAAAATCGCGGATGAAGTGTGACTGGTCGAAATATCCGCAGTCGGCCGCGACGCGGGTCCAGTCCGATTCTGTGGCGCGATGGGCAAGGCGCACGGCCTGCTGGAAGCGCAGGATGCGGCAGTAGCGCTTTGGCGTGATCCCAACCGCGGCCTTGAAGCGCTCGATGAAACGCTTGTGGCTGAGACTGGCGGCACAGGCGAGGGCGGCGATGCGAGTGACATCCGGGTTTCTTTGCAGAGTCTCAACGGCATGGGAAACGGCGCGGTGGGGATTGGGCGGTTGCGGCATCAGGGCGAGGGTTTGCTCCATCGCGTCGAGAGCGGCATTGGCATCGGAGGCGCTCAAGATGCGGTCCCGCAGTGTAGAAACCTGACGCGGGTTCCATATCGCATCCAGCGGCACGCCGCAGTCGCGCGCATCATAGGCATGCATCGCGCCGCCGGGCTTGAACACCACGCCCAGCACATGTTCCTGCTCAGCGGTGTCGATGACAACATGCCGGGTGCGCACGCCTGAGAATACGCTTCCCGAAGTGGCTTCGCGCAGGATTCCGGAATCGGGGCAATAGGTGCGCGTCTGATCCTCTTTCAGATTGAGGATGATCTCCGGGGCGCCGGTGGGCAGGACACGTTCCAGCATATGGGGCCGGGCGTCACCCCGCCAGAGCCATAGGAAATCTACGAAGTTGTCAAGAGGCGGACGAGGAATCCGTTGATGAAAGCCCATGCCCTATCCTCCGGCAATCGCCCCGATGATGAAGAACGGCTCCTTGCCGGCCACCACGGCTTCGGGTAGCGGCGTATCGGGCGGCTGCAGGGAAAGATCCTCCGCGCAAGCAAAGAAGCGCAGGAACGGCCTCCGCTGCCTGGTGACATGATCGCGGATGGTGCCCTCCAACACCGGGAACCGGGCCTCCAGCGCGTCCAGGACCGATGACACCGTCACCGGTCCGTCCACTTGCAGTTCCACCTCTCCGCTCACCCGCGCCAGCGTTCGAAGATGGGCCGGGATGGCGACCCGGATCCTCATGGCAGCGTCTGAACCTCCACCGACATCACCGGTGGAAGATCGCGGACAATGGGCGCCCATGTATCACCGGCATCGGCCGAAGCATAGACCTGTCCCCCGGTGGTTCCAAAGTAAATGCCGCAGGAATCAAGCGAATCCACCGCCATGGCTTCGCGCAGCACGTTGACGTAGCAGTCGCTTTGCGGAAGCCCGTTGCCGAGCGCCTCCCATTCGTTACCGCCGGTGCGGCTGCGATAGACGCGCAGCTTCCCGTCAGGCGGGAAGTGCTCGGAGTCGCTCTTGATGGGAATCACGTAAATGGTTTCGGGCTCGTGAGCGTGCACGTCGATGACGAAACCGAAATCGGTAGGCAGGTTGCCGCTCACTTCATGCCAGGAATCGCCTGCGTCGTCGCTGCGCATCACGTCCCAGTGCTTCTGCATGAACAGCACATTGGGGCGCGCACGGTGCTGAGCGATGCGATGCACGCAGTGGCCGACTTCAGCGTCGGGATCGGGAATATATTCAGACTTAAGCCCTTTGTTGATGGGCTGCCACGTCTTGCCGGCGTCGGCGCTGCGGAATGCGCCGGCGGCGGAAATGGCGATGAACATCCGGTTGGGATCGGCCGGATCAAGCAGCACCGTGTGCAGGCACATGCCACCGGCGCCGGGGGCCCATGCCGGGCCTGAGCCGTGGCCGCGCAGTCCGGAGAGTTCTTCCCAATTCCCTCCGCCGTCGGTGGAGCGGAACAGCGCCGCGTCTTCCACACCGGCGTAGACCGTGTCAGGGTCGGTGAGCGATGGTTCCAGATGCCATACCCGTTTGAACTCCCAGGGATGCGGTGTGCCGTCGTACCACTGGTGCGTGCCGGGGACGCCGTCATAGACGAACTTGTTGCCCACCGGCGCCCAGGTTTGGCCGCCGTCGTTGGAGCGCTGGATCAACTGGCCGAACCAGCCGCTGGATTGCGAGGCGTACAGCCGGTCAGGATCAACCGGCGAACCTTTGAGGTGATACATCTCCCAGCCGGCGAAGTGTGGTCCCGAGACGTCCCACTTTTCGCGCTTGCCGTCCGATGTGAGGATGAATGCGCCCTTGCGGGTGCCTGCGAGGACTCGAACTTTGCTCATCCCGGATTCCCTTCTTTGCTTGCTCTCTTCGGAAGCAGCATCCAAACAGGATAGAGCATCGGCCACCGATTAGGGGTGGGCGGCGGCGTTACATTCCGGGGGCGCGGCTGCGTCGCGATTTCCGCAACAATCCCGCGGCCCACACGACCGCGGCGGCGATCGCGATCCACATCAGCCACCACAGCAGGCTGGCCATCGCGCCGGCGTTCCAATCCGGCCACTGAAACGGGTACCTGCTCAGATCGCCGGCGCGCTCCACCATCCAATGCCAGCCCGTGTGCGCCACCAGCGCTGACAGGATGATGATGCCCAAACGCTCCGCCACCACGAAGCGGAACAACAGATCGAGCGCTGGCACCAGCAGCACTAACACCAGTAACTGCCCCAACTCCACGCCGATGTTAAAGGAAACCAGCGAGGCCAGCATGTGGGAACCGGCGAACTGCAATGTTTCCCGCAGCGCGAACGAGAATCCGAAGCCATGCACCAGTCCGAAGGCGAATGCGATCAGCCATCGCCGTCCGTCCGGCCGCGCCATCACTATGTTCTCGAGCGCCATGTAGACGATGGACACGGCGATCAGCGTTTCAATCAGCGGAGGGAACCATAAGGCGTCCGGGGCAAGGTCATAGGCAGAGGCGATCAGCGTAGCCGAATGCGCCAGCGTGAACGCCGTCACCACCCAGATCAACGGGCGCAGGCGGCGGAACGGGATCACCAGGCAGAACAGGAACAGCAGGTGATCGATGCCTTCCAGAATGTGCAGGAAGCCGAGTTGCACGAACAGCCGCGCGGCCTGGCCCCATCGCGGATCCAAAGGAACCAGCCCCGGATCGCCGCGGAATTCGAAGGCGCGCACGGCGCCGCCGGGGGGCAGGAATCGCAGCACGGTCACCACCTGGGCGGCCAGATGCCTGAATCGTGGATGGATGGAAAATCGCGACTGATCCGACTGAATCGGGTACTCCAGCAGCACATCCAGCCAGACCTGGTTCCATACGACGTTGGCGCGATTTGGGAGTTTGGGACCCGTAATGTGCGCGATGGCCTCCTGGTAGGAGCCAAATGAGCGGTCCGATTCCACCGAGATCTGCGTGGCGGCCAGCCTCGGCTTGGGCAGAAGCGTTTCTCCTTCCCGGATGTCGAGGAAATTCGAAATCCAGAGGGTGGTGGCGTCCGGCAGCAGCGGCGCCAGCCTTTCGATGTCGAGATAACCGCCGCCAATTTCCGGAAACTCGATGTCGCGCATGGCGCGCAGCGGCACGCGGATGAGTACGCGCATGCGCTGCGCTTCCGGTTTAACGAAGGCGTGTACGGTGACATCGGCGGGGATGTCGTGAGCCGCGAGACCGCCGCTGAGCACGGTGAGGAGTACAAGGGAACGCAGCAATCGTGTATGATATCGTAGCCGGACCGAGGGGAAGAATCGTGAAACGAAACTACTGGATCGCCGCGGCCTTTGTGGCTGCCATTGTGGCTCTGGGAGCCGGCTCCTATTGGATGCAGAAGCGCGCGGTGGTGGAAGCCGCTGGCGTACAGGGGCCGAAGTTTGAAGTGGACCCGATGTGGCCGAAGCCGCTGCCCAATCATTGGGTGATCGGCGCGGTGATCGGTGTGGGCGTCGATTCGCGGGATCACGTGTGGATCATTCATCGCCAGGGATCGCTTGAAGCCAAGGAACAGTACGCGACCATGAATCCGAAGGCTTCCATCTGTTGCGCCGCCGCGCCGCCCGTGCTGGAGTTCAACGAAGCCGGCGACCTGGTGGGCCATTGGGGCGGCAAGGGCCAGGGGTACGACTGGCCATCGTCCAATCACGGCATCGACGTGGATCATAAGGGTAACGTATGGATCGGCGGCAATGGGCGTGGATCGGTGCCGGCGGCTCTGGCCCACGATGAAAGCAAAATGGGTCAGGGGGCGGTGCATGACAGCTTCGTACTGAAGTTCACGCAGTCGGGCAAGTTCCTGGCGCAACTCGGCAAGCCGTTCCAGGGCAAGGGCAGCAACGATCCCATGCACCTGAAGCTGCCGGCGAAGACCATTGTGGATCCCAAGACCAATGAGTTGTATGTGGCCGACGGATACGGCAATCGCCGCGTGATTGTGTATGACGCCGATACGCTGAAGTACAAGCGGCATTGGGGGGCGTACGGGAATAAGCCCGACGATACGCAGCTTCCGCCCTACAATCCGGCCGAGCCCGCCCCCAAGCAGTTCCGCACGCCGGTGCATGGCGTGGCGCTGGCCAACGACGGGTTGCTGTATGTGTGTGACCGCACCAATGACCGTATTCAGGTCTTTAAGACCGACGGCACCTACGTGAAAGAAACCTGGGTTGAGAAGAACACGCTGGGCGATGGTTCAACGTTCGATGTGGCGCTGTCGCGCGATCCCAAGCAGCAGTTTCTGTATGTGGCCGATGGGTCGAACATGAAGGTGCATGTGCTGAAGCGCGACACGCTCGAATACCTCACCAGCTTCGGCGACGGCGGCCGCCAGCCGGGCATGTTCTACGCGGTGCATAGCATCGCCACCGATTCCAAGGGGAACATCTTCACCACGGAAACCTATCGCGGACAGCGGGTGCAGAAGTTCCGCTACAAAGGAATGGGGCCGGTCACCAAAAAGGACCAGGGCGTGGTGTGGCCGTCGCGGTAGGCGGCCCCCCCTTGCAAACTACGGCCGGTAGGTGGCGATGCAGGTATCGGTTTCCCATACCTTCACCGCCTGAATATGGACGGGCACCTTGCCGGCCACTTCATCCATGCCCTTGCGCATCTCATCGTGAAAATACTTGGCCATGTTCTCGGCCGAAGGATTGATCACGTCAAACGGCGGCATCTCATTGATGAACTGGTGATCCAGGTAGGCGATGGAGCTGCGCAGGATGCGCTTGATGTCCACAAAATCCACCAGCAGGCCGCTGTCGTCCAGTTCCTCCCCGGCGAAGGTGACCTCCACGCGGTAGTTGTGGCCATGGACGTTTTCACACTTCCCCTTGTAGTTGCGCAGGGAGTGGGCGGAGGCGAAGGTTTCGAGTACGGCGACTTCAAACATTGCGGAACGGAAAATCCGTCTCTTATGATACCGCGGCTTCCTCTCATTTCGTTAATGTGAAGTTCACGTCGATCATCGTGATCACCTCCACCGGTTCGCCGTTCAACAGCGTCGGTTCGTACCGCCACTGGCGCACGGCGGGAAGGGCGGCATCGGCCAGCAGAGGATGGCCTGCGATCAGATCCAGCCGGTAAATCGCTCCCTGCCGGTCAATGATCGCCTCCAGCCGCACGGTCCCCTGAATCCGCTGCTGCCTGGCTTCAGCCGGGTACAGCGGCGCTACCTTCCTGGTGATTTTCGCCGACTGGGCATTGCCGCCGATCCGCAGCCGCCGAGGCGCCATCTCCACGCGCAGGGTGTTGTCCGCGGTCAGGTTGGCCGAAAGCGGCGGCTCAATCGCCGTAAGCGCCTGCCGGATCGCATCGATCCCATCGTCCGGCATCGCATCGCCAACCGCCAGCGGGATGTGCGGACGGGCGCGCACTTCCAGTTCCGGCGGGACTCCGTGGAACTCAATCGCCTTCAGCGCGCCGATCGACGGCGATCTTTCGGTCTTCAACCGGAAATCGAGATCGATGCGCGTGCGGACGTCCCTGCCGGAGGGAGAAAATTGCCACTCGAGCGCGGCCTTCAGTGCCGCCGCGCGCAGTTGCTGGGGCCCGGTGAGCACGCGGGCGTCGGCAACCATGCCGCGGCTGTCCACGTCCAGTTCAACGGTCACCGTGCCTTCCACGCCGTGCAGCCTTGCGGCCGGCGGGTAGGTGGGGTTCACTTGGTGAAGAATCGCGGGCGCCTGGCTGTAGGCCGTCAGCGCACACGTCAGGTAAACGAACATCATGGGTTTCATGTGTCGAGGCTCCTTTTCAGTTGCTGAGTTACTTGGTGAGAGTGAAATTTACATCAACCCGCGTGGCTACTTCCACGGGCCGGCCGTTGAGCCACGTCGGTTGATACTGCCACTGGCGCACGGCCTCCACGGCGGGCGCGGTCAGCAGCGGATGGCCGGCAACCGGCTCCACCGACTTTACCCGCCCGTCGCGTCCGATGACCACGGCCATGCGGACCGTACCCTGGATGCGCGCCTGCTTTGCAGCCAACGGATAGAGCGGCCTGGGCCTCTGCACCAGCTTGCCGGCCTGCTGGTTGCCGCCCACGCGTATCCGGTCAACCGGCCTGGGCGGCGGCCGCAGCGGCGCCACGCTGAGCGCAACTGCCGCCGCAGCTCCCAGCACGGCAATCCCCGCGGCCTTCGCCCAACCCGGAGCGGCGCGTGGCTGCCTCACGATCGTTTCCACCCTTTCGGCCAAATGCCGCCTGCGCAGGAATAACGGCGCCGGCGAATAGTCCGGTTCACGGCGCAATCCCGCCACCGAAAGCAGCGCATTCAAGTAGGAATCGCGGTCGCCGGTCAGCCCGATGGCTTCCAGGTCCACCACCTGCTCACGAGTGACATGGATGCGGCCCAGCACATACCATACGGCCGGATGGAACCAGTAAAGGGCCCTCACGACTTCCTCGGCCAGCATATGGAACCAGTCGTGCCGCCGTACGTGGACTAACTCATGGTTGCGGATGGCCTGCTGCGCGGCGGGCGCCATCACCAGGAAGGAAGGTGGAACCAGTATCACCGGCCTGGGCCAGCCGAATGTGACGGGCCCCTTTACATCTTCTGAAACGCGGAATTCGGCTTCAATGCCATCCGATGGCAGCGGCGTGGAGCGGCCCAGGAACGCGCGGATCCGCCAAAGGCTGAACGCCAGCCGCAGCAGGAACAGCAGGCAACCGGCGGCCACCACCGTAATCAGCAATTTGTCCCAGGCGATCGCCGCCGGCAGCGGCGTAGCGGCGCCCACGGCGGAAACCACTGTGCCGCCGCCACCGGATTCCGGCTGGCTGCGAAAAACGAACAGCGGCAGCAGCAGCGAGAGCAGAAGCACCATTCGCCAAAACGCGTGCGCGGGCCCGGGCGCACGAAGCGGCGTGTGGCGGATCAGCAGCGCGCCAAAGGCGACGACGATCGTGATCTGCACCGAAAGCAGGACCAGGTTCACCGCCCAGAGGCTCATGATTTCCTCTCTTTCAGCAGCCGCTCGATCTCTTCGATCTCCTGCCTGGAAAGCGGATGATCCTTGATCAGGTGTGCAAACAGCGGTTCCACTGACCCGTTGAAGACCCGCTCAATGAAGTCGCCCACCAGGTGGCGTGTGACGTCGCGCTGGGACCTGGTTGGTGTATAGACGAACGCCTTGTCGCCGGACTCCTTGGACAGGTGGCCCTTCTGCTCCAGGATGTTCATCATCGTCATCACCGTCGTATAGGCCACCTTGCGCTTTTCAAGCAGCGCCTGGTAAACATCACGTACGGTGACCCGCTCGCGCTCCCAGACGAGCTTCATGATTTCGAGCTCCTGGGCGGTGAGAGTAGTCGACTTCGGTCTCACACTAATTTTTTAGTACGAAACCGTTAGGATGTCAAGGGCAAAGCTTAAACCGCGGCCAGCATGGGCCCGGCGCTCACTTCGGCGCCGAAGTTTTTCAGACGCTGCTCCAGTTCGCCCACTTTGTTTCGCCAGGCCGGAAACTCTACGGTGACCGCGGGCAGATCGCGTCCGCCGCGCCGCAGGACCGAATGGTGACGGATTTCAGGATTGATGGGGAATGGTGCGCCCGCCAGGGTATCCAGCAGATCCTCAAGCAGGAACGCTTCCACGGTGATTCGGATGGAGAGCAACTCTCCTTCCTCGCCCTGCAACGGGGCAGGCGAGGCAAATTGCCAGACGCTCATAAACCCTCCAACAGCAGCGCGCCCAGCGTAGCCGGTTATCAATAAAATAGCCCTGGGGGCGGGACCCTCAGGGCTGCTTAGGAAGCCTGATAATCGACCCGCCTTTAGCACTTTTTTACGTGGTTGCAAGTAGCCGGCTCCCTGGATGGGGAACCTAAATCACTCCACGTTCATTAAAAGAGTACCACCGGATTGTGGGGAACACAAGACTCTTTTCGGCCCAAAATCGGCAGCGCTTTAGACCGCTCTCCGGTTATCGCGCATCGAAGAGACCGAAAGTGAAAATGTCCGATTCGGCGGCGATCGTCACATACTGCTTACCGTCGATCTCATAGGTGATCGGCGACGCATACAGCGTGTGGCCGGTGGAGAAATGCCACAGATCCCGCCCCGTGGCGGCGTCCAGCGCAACCAGGTTCCCGTCGTCATCGCCGGTGAACACCAGGCCGCCGGCCGTGGAAACCGTCCCCGCCCACATGGTGGCCGGACCCGGCATATGATGTTCCCACTTGATGTTGCCCGTGGTCACGTCCAGCGCGCGCAGGAAAAACACGCCCGGCTCGGTGGGGATGCCTTCGCTCCCGGTGCCGCGGAAACCGGACGAGGGAACCGGTTCCTTTGCCGAACTGATGTAGATATCGCACTGTTCCAGGGTCACGACATAGATCAGGTTCGTGGCCGGGCTATAGGAGGGCGACATCCAGTTGGTGGCGCCGCGAACCGAGGGGCAGATCTTTGTGCCGCCGGGTGTGGGCGCCTTCTTCGGCGCCAGCATCGGACGGCCTTTGTCGTCCAGTCCGGTGGCCCAATCCAGCCGCTTCACGAACGGTTTGGCGTGCAGAAACTGGCCGGTGACGCGGTCCAGAACGTAGTAAAAGCCGTTGCGATTGGCTTGCAGCAGCAACTTGCGCCGCTGGCCGCGAAACTCGGTGTCCAGCAGCACCGGCGGCTCATTGGCGTCCCAATCCCAGACATCGTGCGGCGTGAACTGGAAATGCCACTTCTTCTTTCCCGTGGTGCCGTCCAGGGCCAGAATGGAGTCCGAGTAAAGATTGTCGCCGGGCCGCCTGCCACCGTAGAAGTCCGGCCAGGGGTTGCCGGTGGGCCAATAAACAAGATTCAACTCGGGGTCGTAAGAACCTGTGGTCCACGTCGGGGCGCCGCCCCATTCCGCGGGGAAATTGCCCCACGTTTCCGATCCCGGTTCACCCTTGGCCGGCACCGTCCAAAACCGCCAGATCTCATGCCCGTCTTCCGGAGACAGCGCCGCGACAAAGCCCCGCTGTCCTGAACCGCCGCCGCCCACACCTACTAAGATCGCGTCCTTGAGCGCCAGTGGCGCGATGGTGGAGAAATAACCCGCCTTCGACGAAGCATATTCCTTGTCAAACAACACCGCGCCGGTAACACGGTGCAGCGCGATCAGGTGCGCATCGGTGGTCACCAGGTAGACGCGGTCGCCGTGGATCGCCACCCCGCGATTGACGCGGCTGTTCTTCACCTGGTCGGCCCGGTAACGCCAGATTTCACGCCCTGCGCGCGCATCCAGGGCAAAGGCGGCGTTGGAATCCGTCACGTACATGATGCCCTTATGCACCAGCGGAACCGTCTCCAGGCGGCGCGCGCCGGGTACGTTGTACACCCACTTGGCCACCAGCCGCCCGGCATTAACGGTATTGATCTGTGTGAGCGGGCTGTAACGGCGTGCGCCGTAGTCGCCGTTGTAGTTCAGCCACTCCTGATTCGGGCTCCGTACCAGATCCTGATAGGTCACCTGCGCCGAAGCGGTCAACGCGCAATAAACAAGAAGCAACGCTTTCACTTGGAGTCTCCTTCCACCGGGCGCGTCGTCTGACGGCTGAGAAACGCGAACAGATCGGCCAGTTCCGCCGCCGAAAAAAGCTCCGCAGCCCCGCCCGGCATCAGCGTCTTCTCCTCGATCTTCATCGACTTCAACTCCGAGCGCGACAGCAGGTGAAGCGCGCCTTCGCGATCGAGCACCTGTGCCGAGTAGTTGTTGTAGTTCCTGGCCACGCCGCGAATTTCCTTCCCATCCGCCTTCACGCAGGTAATCGCCTCGTAGCCCGGCTCAATCCTGGCGCCCGGATCCAGTACGGACTGCCGGATCTGGTGCATGGTGCGCGCGCCGCCGATGTTCGTCAGGTCGGGGCCGATCACGCCGCCAACGCCGCGGATGGCATGGCATCCACTACAGCGGCCTTTCCCGGAGAACAGCGCCGCGCCCTTGGCCGGGTCACCGCTGAGACGCATGGCCACCGCCGGCGCGCTCATGCTTCGCACATAGCTTGAAAGCTGCCACACCTTGTCGTCGGCCATGCGGAAGGGCGGCATGTCGGTGCCGGGCAGGCCGTTACGGATGACGGAAAACAACTGTGCGTCGGAAAGCCGGCCAATCCCGCGCCCGGATACCAGGTTCGGCCCCTGCCCTCCTTCGCCGTTGGCGCCATGGCAGGCCGAGCATGCCCCCATGTACACCTCCCTGCCAGCTTCGATCGCCGCGGGATCATTCCGGAAGGGATTTCGATTCTGCGCCAGCGCGCTGGCCGCCAGGAGGAAGAAGAGCAGTCTCATTCTCAGACATCTTATCCTGCGACGCGATCACGTAGCGCGGGCGCCGCCGCGCATTGGCCAGTGAGATCCACAGATACTGCCCGATCACGCCCAGCCCGAAGCTGGTCAGCGCGCCGAAAAATACGATCGCCAGAACCACCGGCGTGTATCCCGGCACCGTGATGCGGCCCTGATACCAGAGTGCCACCAGCACTGCCGCCCACACCGCCGCGATGGTGATGCCCGCGCCTCCCACATACAGCAGCAGGCGGATGGGAAGGTCGGTGAAGTTGAAGATGCTGTCGATGGAGTAGCGCAGCTTCTTTCCCAGCGTCCATGCGCTGGAGCCTTCCTTGCGTTCGGCGCGGTGATAGCCCACGAAACGCCGCCGGAATCCCAGCCAGAACAACAGCGCGATGAGATTGGTGTTCACCTCGCGCAATTCCATGAGGTGATCCCGCACCCGCCGGTTGCAGGCAAATACGTCAATTCCGCCGCGCGGCATATCGCGAATCACCAACGCCCGGTAGACCCGCCAGAACAGTGACGACAGGAACTCCGACAGCCACGGATCGGAGCGGCTGGCGCGATAGCCGAACACCACGTCGGCCTCATCGTCTTTCAGAATCCGGGCGAACTGCGCCACCAGGTCCGGCGGCTCCTGCAGGTCGGCCGCCAGCACCGCGTAGGCATCGGCCTCGGCGCACTCCAGTCCGGCCGAAATCGCCGCAAATGAGCCGAAGTTTCTGCTCAGCGTCACCAGCCGGGATCGCAGCGCCGTCCCCGGCAGCCGGGCGGCCAGCAATTCCGCGCAGCGGTCCGGACTGCCGTCCACCACGAACACCACTTCCATCGGAACCGGCATCCGCTCATTGAGGCGCGTCAACTCCTTCAGCAGGCGGTCCAGGTTTTCCTCATTGCGGTAGACCGGGATCACCAGCGCCAGCAGGTTAACTTCGGGCATCGTATTGCTTGCGCAGTGCCAGGAATTCCGCATAGTCGCGGATGTAGTCGCCGGCATCGTAATGGTCGGAGGCCAGCACCATCAGCGCTGCGTCGGGAGTGTAGTTGTAGTGCACCACCCAGGTGAGGGGTGGAAGATAAACCGCCAGATTCGGAGAGTCGAGTATGAATTCCTGCCTGGTCCGCCCGTCATCGGCGACGATGTTGCAGCTTCCATGCACGCACACGGCGAACTGATGCAGCGTGTGATGGGCGTGCTGGCCGCGAATCTCCCGCGCGCTCACATCGAACACCAGGAAGTAGCGCCGCACCTCGAACGGGATCTGCCTGGAGGCTTCTCCAAACGTCAGCGAACCCCGCAGGTCCTCTACAATCGGCAGGCGGTGCAACACCACGCCGCGAACGGCGGAGTCCACAAGCCTCGCCTCCTGTTGTTGAAACGACGCGGCCCGCAGCGGATCGCTATCGCTGGCATAGCCGGTGATGCGCGCCGGGTTCCCGGTAACGATGGCGTGTGGCGGCACCGCATGGGTCACCACGGCGCCGGCGCCCACCATGGCGCCTTCACCGATTTCGATCCCCGGCAGCACCGTCGCATTTGCACCGATCGATGAGCCCTTTTTCAATACCGTGCGCGCAAATGACGGCGGATGGCGCCTGCTGCGCGGGAACGGATCATTGGTAAAGGTGGCGTTGGGGCCGATAAATACGTCGTCCTCCACCGTGATGCCGTCCCACAACTGGACTCCGCATTTCACCGTGACGCGGTCGCCGATGACGACGTCGTTTTCGATGAAAGTGTGATCGCAGATGTTGCAGTCGTTGCCCACGCGCGCCCCTGGCAGAACATGGCTGAACGCCCAGATGCGCGTTCCTTCGCCAATCTGATCACTTTCCACCAACGCGTTTGGATGCGCGAAAAAGTCCATTCCCGGCAACCCCCTATGATACGATAGCCGGATAGATTGACCGAAATCAGGCCATCGCATGAGCCGTCCCGCCCGGTTCGGATTTCCATCCTAATCTACTTCCTGCTGCTGCTGGGTCCGCTGTTTGCCGCCGCTATCAGCCGCCCCTTCGCCTTGTGGGACGACCTTACGATCCCCGAAAAGCTGCAAGCCGGCTTCGCTCACCGGTTTGCCGATCTGCCCGCCGCGGTTCGCTATTATTTCTTCGCCGAGACGTATGTCTTCCGCCCGGTGATTCTTTCCCTCTATAACCTGTTCTATCTGGTTTTCGGCGGTGAATTCTGGATCCTGCAGGGACTCAAATGGTGCGGGCGCGGGCTCTACCTGCTGCTTACTGAGCGGCTGCTGCTCACCTTCGGCTACGGTGGTTGGACCCGTCTGCTGGTGGTCACGTTCCTGCTCTTCCATCCGGCGCTGCAGGACGTGATGCTGTTTTCCGACGACGGGTGGCTGGCGCTGGCCATCTCCGCCGTGCTTCTCTACATGGTGGCGCATCCGCCGTTTCTCGACCTGCGTGCCATGCCGCCGGCCCGCTATGCGGGTTTCCTGGTTTTGTTTCTGGCGGCCATGGGGATGAAGGAAGTCTCAGTGGCCTTCGGCGCTGTGTTGGCTTTGGCCGTGACCCTGCGAACGGGCGGCGGTGGGCGCTGGCGTGTATTGCCGGTATGGATCCTGGTGATGTACTGGGTGTGGCACCTGGCGCAAATGGTGCGCATCGGCCTGCGCGTTAACACGCCGCAACCTTCGCCCGGCGCGCGCGTTCAGGTCCTGCTGGACCACGTGAGCTTCATCCCGGTTCCCTCGCCGTTGCATCTGACGGCCCTGGCTCTGGCGGCGGCGCTGCTGTTCGGCGTGTTTCTTGTCACCCGCCGTGGCACGCGCGATCAGCAATGGCTGATGGGGGTGGCCCTGGCCGGCTCTGCCGCCATGGTGCTGTTCACCTCCAATGTCCAGGCGGCGGCCATCCGTTACGTCATTCCGGCCGTGGTTCTGCTGGCGATGCCGCTGGCCGCTGGCGCCGATCGGCTGCCGCGGGCCGTGAAGGCGCTTTTCGTCGCCCTGTTTCCCCTGCTGATGGGCGTTCATGCCTATTCGCAGTCGCTCGCATTCCAGCAGTTTATGTACGAAACCAGTGAGGTGGTGACGCTGCTGGAGCGCAAGTCGCAGGAGGGGTATCAACTGGCGATGGCCCCGGACGTGGCTCCCGAATTCCAGGGTGCGATTGCGGGTTATTTCAAGACCTACAAGGCCAGGTTCTACGATGGCGCCGGATCCACGGGTGTCACACTTGGAAGCCAGCCGCTGCCGCCCGGGCCCACGGCGATGCTAAGCATGAAGCCGCCCGCCGCGCTGCGCGATAGTCCAGGTTACTCAAGCCGGGTGTCAATGGTGGAATGTTTCGCCCGTCAGCGCTACGGCGTACTCCAGAAAATGCAGGCCGCCTTTGTATCGCTGTACCTCCGGCTCGGGTTCAGCCGCATCCTGTATGACCACGGCGGCCCGGTGGTGTCGTTTGACTGCGCGTTCTTTGTCCACAGCCTGCAGCCGGCCCTTTCGGGAAGCGGGGAGCCGGGGACCAGCTATGCGCTGGGGGATCTGCCGGTCCTGGCTGATGCGATGTACTGGGGCGCGATCCGGGTGGAGTCCGGCAAGGCGATTTTTTCCATCACGGACACTGGCAGCCGTGTTCTTTGGACTACCGAGGTAGGTGCAACGAAGGACTGGAAACCCGTGCCACTGCCTCCGCCGGGCGCCGCCGGCGGCGAGAATCTGATGTTGTCCATTAGCGGATCCGGCCGCTACGCGATCAGGGACTTCAGCGCCGCACCGGTGTTCAGAAGACCACCGGCGCGGCGTTATGGCGCGATCGCGCGCTGATTTGTGGGATCTACTGGAAGTACCCGTTCACGTCCAGAATGACGTGCGTCGGATGCGTGACGAACACGCTCACCGCCCCGTTGGTTCCGGAAGGCACAAGCGCCGCATTCGCCACGATGCGCCCCAGGAACGAATTCAGCGTCGAAACCAGCGGACGCGGTCTGCCCGACGGCCACAGACTGAGGAATCCCAGCGGCTCGTTCGGCACCACCGTGACGTTCACCGAGTAAGCGCGCGCGCCCGACGGAATGCCGCACTTACCGGCGAAGGTAAAGTCGCGCTGTTCGTTGGCGGACATGATGGGCGCGCCGTTTCCGTTGGTCCGTGTATCGGCCACGCGGCACGGCGTAACCGCCCGGAACTGCAGTTCGTTCGCCGCTCCCGCCGGACCGAAGTAGCCGTTGGTGTCCAGGATCAGTTCGGCCGCATCGGTGACGAAGGCGCTCACCGCCCCGGCCGAGCCCGCCGGCACGATGGCCGCATTGGCCACCACCGCGCCGTCGAACGAATTCAGCGTGGAGACGAACGGCGCCTGCTGTCCGGAGGGGAACAGCGTGAGGAATCCCAGTGTGTTGAACGGCAGCACCGTGGCGTTCAGCGAATAGGCCGCGGCATTGGCCGGCAGCAGACAACTGCCGGAGGGCAGCGGGAATGACCGCGTCGTGTTCGCCGCCAGCGGTGGAGCCCCGAAGGCGCCGCTGAACCCGCTATTGCTGCGCGTGTCCGCCAGCCGGCACGGATCCACCGTATAGAAGGAGAAGCCCGAGTTCGGTTCGAAGTAGCCGTTGATATCGACGATCACATCGGCCGGATCGGTAACAAACACACTTACTGAGCCGCCGGTTCCCGCGGGCACAATGGCCGCATTCGCCACAATGCCGCCATGCAGCGAGTTCAACGTGGAAACCGTCGGGCGCGCCTGGCCCGTCGGCCACGTGGTGAGGAATCCGAACGGTCCCCCGGGCACCACGGTGATGTTCAGCGAATAAGCCTGCGCGATCGAAGGGATTCCGCAGCGCCCCTGCGGAATCGGCAGATCACGCGTGCTGTTGGCGGTCATCGAGGGCGGTCCGAAGTTGCCTGTGGTGCCCTGGCCGGGGCGCGTATCGGCCACGCGGCAAGGGGTGATGGGAACGAACCTGAGCCCAGGCGCGGGAGCGGTGATGGTATAGACGTAGGCCGCACCGGCGTCGGCGGCCGAGTTATTCGCCTGATCCCCACCGATTCCTGTGGCGGTGCTGTCCTCACCCACTGCGCCCACCACCACTGTATCGCCCGCCACCGCCACCGATGTGCCGAACTGATCGAAGCTGCCGGTGTTGGAAGCCTTTAAGTAGCCTGTTTGGGACCAGCTTCCGCCGCTGCGCTGAAACACGTAGGCTGAGCCCGCCCCGTTGGCGCTGTTATCGGCGCCGTTGCCGTCAACGCCCGTGGCCGCGCTCGCCTCCGAAGGCGCGCCCACCACAATCGTCTCGCCGGCGATCGCCACCGTTGTGCCGAAGGTGTCGTTGGCGCCGGTATTGGAGGCTTTCAGATACGCCTGTTGACTCCAGGCTCCCGCGCTGCGCACGAAAACGTACGCCGCGCCGGAGTTACCGGCGCTGTTATTCGCCCCGCTTCCGTTCACCCCTGTGGCGTTGCTGTCTTCGGCGAGCGCTCCCACCACCGCGGTGTCGCCGGAAACGCCCACGGAGATCCCGAAGAAGTCACCGGAGCCGGTGTTGGAAGCCTTCAGGTACGCCTGTTGGGCCCAGGCGGTTCCGCTGCGCAGGAATACGTAAGCCGCGCCCGCTTGCGCCGCGCTGTTATCGGCTTGGTTGCCATTGACTCCGGTGGCGCTGCTGGCCTCAAATAGCGCACCCACCACCAGCGTGTCTCCGGAAAGAGCCACCACGCCAAACTGGTCGTTCGTTCCCGTGTTGGAAGCCTTGAGGTAGGCCTGCTGGGACCACGTGGAGAGGTTTCGCACGAAGATATATACGGCTCCCGCGCCGGGCGCGCTGTTGTCGCCCTGATTGCCGTTCACACCGGTGGCCGAACTTCCTTCCGAGGGAGCGCCGACGGCGATGGTGTCGCCCGAAATCGCCACCGAGGAGCCGAACAGGTCGCCCAGCGCGGTGTTGGATGCTTTCAGATAGGCTTGCTGGCTCCACACGCCGCTGTTGCGCACGAAGACGTATGCGGCGCCAGCCAGAAACGCGCTGTTGTCGCCCTGGTTTCCGCCCACGCCGGCGGCGGAACTGGCTTCACCTTTTGCTCCCACCACGATGGTGTCGCCGGAAATTGACACGCTCCAGCCGAATTCGTCACCGGCGTCCGGATTGGAGGCTTTCAGGTAGGCCTGCAGGCTCCACGCCGTACCGGTGCGCACGAAGACGTAGGCGGCGCCGGAGGAGAGGCTGCTGTTGTCGGCCTGGTTTCCATTCACTCCGCTGGCGCTGCTGTCTTCCCCGTTTGCGCCCACCACAACCGTATCGCCTGAGATCGCCACGCTCTTGCCGAACTGGTCCGCCGCACCGGTGTTGGACGCCTTTAGGTACGCCTGCTGGGCGACCGGATCGATGGTCACCGGATAGCGCGCGCTTGCCTCCTCCACCTCCAGCAGTAACTCATCGCCCGACGCTTTCATGCGCGCGGGAAGGACTTTGCCATCGGCGTCCCACACCTTCAATCCCGCGTAGCGGACCAACGGGTTGCCTTGGGGATCGGCGAATTCGACGCCGGCGCCTTCGCCGCGTGCGCGCAGACCACCACGAACCCCCAGCCGCACGGCCAGCTTCCCGAAGCCCGCCGGCCGTTGCGACAGCGTGAATCCATGTTCCAGGCCGCGGCCGTCGTTGACGTACCACTCGCTCAGCGTGCGGTCCCAATGATAGGTGACGCCGGTCTTTCCGGTGCTCATGCGCGCCTGGCCCGCCACGGTGTGGGCATTGGACGGGAAGCCGTAGCCGCGCAACTCCAGTCCCCACTTCCAGCCGCCCTTATCCGGCCGCACGGTGAAGCCGCGGCCATCGAAGCGGGTTACCCACTGCTGGCCCGCGTTGCGCGCCTGATATCCGCCTGGCACGGCCACCGGAGCGTGGCGATGCTTCTCATATTCAGCGTGGATGCCCGCCCAATCCGCGGTGTTGAGGCCCGATGGCAGCTTCCCTGCCTGCGCCAGGGCGCCGCTGATCAGGCTAAACAAAGCCAGCAGCGGCAGGTATTTGAATGACATAGTTTTCTCCCGTTTGAAGGTGAACAAATGACGATAGCATTATACGGCGGGATGGCGGCGGCGGACTCCCCTTTTGCGGGCCCGCTCCTACATCAGGATGTTGTTGACCGGCTGCAGCGCCTCGGGGATTTCCGTCTCGCCCAGCATCTGGCGAAGGTCGATTTCGATGGTACGGCTCATCGCCGTCACGGGCACGTCGTTCGGGCTGCCTTCAAAAGGATTTTCCGAGATCTCGCCGATTTTATCCATGGTGTGGAAGACCCAGGCGACGATCACGCTGGCGGGAATCGTCATCCACACGAAGGAATCGCCCAGTTTCTGGAATTCCTGCAGCAGCCCGAACGGCGTGAGGACGATGAAGAGCCAGGTGAAGAATAAATTCAGGGTGGCGAACTGCCTGGGATAGGGAAAGTTTTTGATACGCTCGCACTTACCCTGGGCGTCGTAAAATGCCGAGAGGATCCGCTCCATCTCCACGTGCCGGAACTCGCTGAGCGCGCACTGTTCCACCAGTTCGCGAAGTTCGCGCGATTGCAGGGCGATCAGATGCGCGGCGCGGTTCTTCTTGCCGTTGAGGTAAGAAACGTCGGACTCGCCAAGAAGTCTGCCCAACTCCTGCTCCAGGTTGCCGTCCCACTCCGCCACGCGGTAACGCCGGCTGTACTCCACATTGTGATGGCGGCGCATGTTTTCCCATTGGCGGGGTTCGCGCAACTGGTAACGAAGCGCCGTCAGCCAGGCGATGTGGCGGTGAATCAGACGTTGCCGCCCGGCGGCGGCCTCCGCGGACGGGATAAAGTCCAGCGTCATGATCGCCCACGTACGGCTGCTGTTGACGATGCCTCCCCAGATCTGGCGCGCCTCCCAAAGCCGGGCGTAGGAGGCGTTGTTCTTGAAGCCGGTGATGAAGGCCACCGCGGTGCCCACCATGGCCACCGGCAGCCACGGGATCGTCAGCCATTTCCAGCCCAGCAGTACGTAGACTGCCGTGGGGACTGCCGACACCAGCACAAAGACGGCCGTCTCGCGCCGCGTCCAAACGGCCACTTCCTTCAGCGAATAATGCCGGCCCGCGTGCATTGAGGCAATTTAGCACGCCGGTTCCATCCCCTCAGGCGTCCGGAAATTCAAACTCGGCGATCACGGGCGCATGGTCGGGTTCCGGGAACTTCGTATCCATGGCAAAAGCGATTGATTCGTCGTGGAGCAGTTCGTTATGAATCTCCGTGCGCCGGTAGAACGGCAGCATGGGGCGGGAGAGCAGGATGTGATCCAGCATGTTGGGCCTGCCCTGATGGTAGAGGGTGAAGCGGGTGGATTCGGGCACCGTCCGCTCGCAGGGTAACATGACGCGGCCCGCCAGATCCCCATTGCCGGTGTCTTCCACATCGCCGCGGATGGCAGCCAGCGGTACGTCGTTCAGGTCGGCGTTGAAGTCGCCGCAAACCACCACGCGCGCCTCTGGGTCAGCGTCAAAGATCGTGTCCACGAACATGCGGACTTCCAGCGCCTGGCCGACGCGCTTCATGGAAGAGACGAAAAAGCCTTCGGCGAATCCCGAAATTGAGCGCCAGGTGTTGCTGTTGATCTGCTGGCCGGCGATATCGGAAGGGATGCGCGACTTCAGGTGCAGATTCACCACGTGAATGATGTTGTCCGGCGCCGCTTCAATCCGGGCGTAGAAAGCCGCGCGCTCCCATTCGACGTCGCGGGCCGCGGTCTCCGGCGGGACGGAGGTGACTTTGCGGTATTGCGGCGCGGGGGCGAACTCATGCTTGAACTGGCGAGTCCCTGCGATGGGGAAGCGGCTGGCCACCACCAGGTTACGTTCGGCGAATGCGTCGCCATCGGCGGTCAGCGTGGTTGCGATTTCGAAGTTTGTGTAGGGCGTGTTCTCGAACAGCCGCCGCAGCGCGGCCAACTCGCGCGGGCTGCCCTGGCCATTCACTTCCTGCAGGCAGAGTATGTCCGCATTTACACGAAGCAGCATCGGGCGGACCACGGCAATCCGGGTATCGAGCGTGGGAAGGCGTCCCGCGACGTCATCCCAGTTTTCAAGATTGAAAGTGGCGATTCGAAGTTTCAATTGAAAGTTCCTCCCGGTGAATATAGCGCAGGTGTACAATTTTGAAAGGTGCGGGTTTTTGAGCCGCCCCGATCCCCATTCCACCTGCAATCGTGGTCGACGTGACTGGAGGTGTCTTGTGAGCCTACCCCGCATCGTGACGCCGCCGCCAGGACCCCGCGCGCAGGCTCTGATTGCCCGGGACCGCGCGGTGATATCGCCCTCCTATACCCGTTCTTACCCGCTGGTGGCCGCCCGGGGCGAAGGCGCGATCATCGAAGACGTGGACGGCAACCGGTTTCTCGACATGAACGCCGGCATCGCCGTGGTTGCCGCGGGCCACTGTCATCCGAGGGTGGTGGAAGCCATCCGGCGGCAGGCGGCGCGGCTGATTCACATGTCCGGCACCGACTTCTACTACGAGAACATGGTGGTTCTGGCGGAAAAACTGGCGAGGCTGGCGCCAGGCGGAGTGCCGCGCCGCGTCTACTTCGGGAATTCGGGCACCGAGGCGATGGAGGCCGCCATCAAACTGGCGCGCTATCACACCGGGCGCGATAAGTTCATCGGATTTCTGGGAGCCTTTCATGGCAGAACAATGGGCTCGCTCTCCTTTACCGCAAGTAAGACCGTGCAGCGAAGGCGTTTCGGGCCGCTGATGCAGGGAGTTACTCATATCCCATTCGCCTACTGTTATCGGTGTGTGTACGGAAAGCAGCCGGAGACTTGCGCCGTTGAGTGCGTGAAGGTGATCGAAGAGACGCTGCTGCGCCACGTGGTGCCGAAGGAGGAACTGGCCGCGATTGTGCTGGAGCCCATCCAGGGAGAGGGCGGCTATCTGGTGCCGCCGCAAAAATTTTTCGAGGAATTGCAGCGTGTGGCGCGGAAGCTGGGGGTCCTGATCATCGCCGACGAGGTGCAATCGGGCATGGGGCGGACCGGCCGGATGTGGGCGTCGGATCATTTTTCACTTACTCCCGACATAATGGCTGTGGCCAAAGGAATTGCCAGCGGAATTCCACTGGGAGCGACGGTGGCGCGGGCCGAGGTCATGCAGTGGCAGCCCGGCGCCCATGCCTCCACCTTTGGAGGAAATCCGGTGGCCGTGGAGGCGGCGCTGGCCACCATCGAGCTGCTGGAGGAAAGCCTGGTGGAAAACGCGGCGCGCGTGGGCGAACATATGATGAGCCGCATCCGGGAGTGGCCCTTCCGGTTCCGCCATGTGGGCGACGTACGGGGGCTTGGGCTGATGATCGGAATCGAGTTTGTGAAGGATCAGGCTTCCAAAGAACGGTACCCCGAGTTTCGCGACAAGGTGGAGCGGATGGCGTTTGAACGTGGTGTACTGGTGTTGGGCTGCGGCCCGAACACCCTTCGCCTGTGCCCGCCGCTGGTGTTGACCAGTGACCAGGCGAACCATGCGTTAAACGTGCTGGAGGAGTGTATCGGCTCGATCGGTGAATAATGCGCCTGCTGCTGGTTGCCGCCACTACCGGATACCAGACGCGCGAGTTCGCGCAGGCCGCCGCAAGACTCGGCGTGGAACTGGTGCTGGCTACTGACAGATGCGAACACCTGGATGACCCGTGGGGAGACGGCGCCATCGCCGTGCGTTTTGAAGCGCCGCACGACGCTTTGCCGTCGCTGGAGGCGGCCGGACCCTTCACCGGAGTTGTAGCGTTGGGCGATCGGACCACCTTCCTTGCCGCCCTGTTCGCGGGACAGGCGGGCCTGCCGTTTCATTCGACGCCGGCGGTGGAGGCCGCGCGATCGAAGTTCCTTTCCAAGGAGCGCTTCCGGGCGGCGGGCTTGCGTCAACCGGCCTTCCAGCGATTCCCGGCCGGCATGGCGCCCGATGAGGCCGCGCGAAGCGTGCCGTTTCCATGCGTATTAAAGCCCATGGCGCTCAGCGGCAGCCGCGGCGTGATCCGCGCCGATGATGCGGCCGGGTTCGTTTCCTCATTTCGCCGCATCGCCGGCTTACTCGAGGATCCCGACATCCGCCGCAGAAAAGACGAACAGGATCAGTTCATTCAGGTGGAGAGCTTCATCCCTGGACGCGAGTTCGCCATCGAAGGCCTGATGACCAACGGCAGGTTGAAGGTGCTGGCGATCTTCGACAAACCGGATCCTCTGGACGGGCCCTATTTCGAAGAAACGATCTACGTCACTCCTTCCCGTCATCGGACGGAGGAAATCGTTGCGGCGGTGGCGCGCGGCGTGACCGCGCTGGGTCTTTCGCACGGGCCGGTGCATGCCGAAGTCCGTGTCAACTCCGACGGGGCATACCTGCTGGAGATTGCCGCGCGGCCCATTGGCGGACTCTGCGCGCGGGCGTTGCGATTCAACGGCGGCATCTCGCTGGAGGAGTTGGTGCTTCGCCACGCGCTGGGCGAGGATGTTTCCGCCATGGAACGGGAGCCCGCCGCCTCCGGCGTGATGATGATCCCGGTTCCCAAGGCGGGTGTCTATCGCGGGGTGGCAGGCGTGGAAGAAGCGCGCCGGCTGCCCGGCATTGAGGACGTGGTCATCTCCGCTAAACAAGGCCAGTTGCTCAAAATGTTCCCTGAGGCCTCCAGCTACACCGGTTTTCTCTTCAGCCGCGCCGCCACACCAGAAGCCGCCGAAGCCGCACTGCGCGAAGCCCACGCGCTGCTGCGGTTTGACATCGCCGTGGAACTGATGCGGAAATGACGGTTTATGGCTCTTCATCCCCTTGCCGGGTTACCCGCGCCCAAAGAGTGCCTGATTGATTCAGATGCGCTAGTCCGCAATTACTTCGATCGCCAGCCCGATCCGGAGAATCCGCTGGAGCGCGTGAGCTTCGGAACCAGCGGCCATCGCGGCACGCCGCCTGACGGCACTTTTAATGAGGCGCACATTCTGGCGATTACACAGGCCATTTGCGATTACCGGGTGGTGAACGGATTTTCGGGTCCGTTATACCTTGGTTCAGACACACACGCGGCGTCCTCGCCGGCACAGCAGACGGCGCTGGAAGTGCTAAGCGCAAACGGCGTGGCGGCGGTGATCCAGTCCGGTGGAGGCGCCACGCCTACTCCCGTCATCTCCCATGCCATCATCACCTTCAATCGCGGCCGCGCGAGTGGTCTGGCCGATGGCATCGTAATCACGCCGTCCCACAACCCCCCGGCCGATGGCGGCTTCAAGTACAACCCGCCCCACGGTGGTCCGGCCGATTCCGATGTCACCACCTGGATTGAGAATCGCGCCAACGAACTGCTGCGCGGCGGGAACAGCGGCGTGAAACGCGCCGCCTCCATTACGGCGAAGGCCGTGAATCTGGCCGCGCCCTACATTGCCGATCTGGCTTCGGTCCTCAACCTGGACGCCATCGCCGGAGCAAAGCTGAAGATCGGCGTGCACCCCCTGGGCGGCGCGTCGGTAGCGTATTGGGAACCGATCGCCGCGACGTATGGACTGGACATCACGCTGGTGTCAAAGGCCGTGGATCCGGCGTTCTCCTTCATGACCCTGGATCACGACGGTAAGATCCGCATGGATTGTTCGAGCCCCTATGCCATGGCGTCATTGGTGGCGCTGAAGGACAACTTCGACATCGCCTTCGGCACGGACCCGGATGCCGACCGGCACGGTATCGTGACACGCTCAGCGGGCCTGCTCAATCCCAATCACTATCTCGCGGTGGCCATCGGCTACCTGCTGTCGCATCGCCCGAATTGGCCGGCCTCCGCGGCGGTTGGCAAGACTCTGGTGAGCAGCCTGATCATCGACAAGGTGGTGGCCAGCCACGGGCGCAGGTTGAACGAAGTGCCCGTGGGATTCAAGTGGTTCGCTCACGGACTTGCCGACGGGTCCATCTGTTTTGGGGGGGAAGAAAGCGCCGGCGCGAGTTTCCTGCGCAAGGACGGCGGCGCCTGGAGCACGGATAAGGACGGCCTGCTGCTGTGCCTGTTGGCGGCGGAGATCACCGCGGTGACGGGCCGCGATCCGGGAGAACGGTATCGCGAATTAGCCGGTCAGTTTGGCGCCACCTGGTACACCCGTGTGGATACGCCCGCGACAGTGGAGCAAAAGGCGAAGCTGAAGAAGCTCACCCCAGAGAGTATCGCGTTGGCGTCGCTCGGCGGTGATCCGATTGAGGCGAAAATGACCCACGCTCCCGGCAATGGCGCGGCGATTGGCGGCATCAAACTGGTGACGGCGAATGCGTGGGTAGCGGCGCGGCCTTCCGGTACAGAGAACATCTGCAAGCTCTATGCCGAGAGCGCGGTGAGCGGCGAACACCTTCAGGCGGTGCTGCGGGACGCACAGGCGCTTCTGGATTGAACCGATTTTCCCTGAGATTTTTTCCGTCTCATCGGCACTATCTCTGTGGATGGCCAATCCCTACGACCGCAATTTTAAGGTCTTCGGCGAAGATGACGTGCGCGGCATGATGTACCTGTTTGCAGGTATTCCGCTCACCGATAGGGTCTCGATTACGCCGATCGACAAGGACCTTGCTGTGCCCGGCCTGCTGGTCGACAATGCGCAGATTATCCGCCATCGCGGCCGGCGCTTCATCCTGCATCTGGAAGCGGAATTGTTCTGGCACGATGGAATCCCGCGCGACATCGGCCGGTACGCCCAGGCTTTGGACCTGAAATACGAACTGCCGGTGCGGTCCGTTCTGGTGCTGCTGACCCCACGCGGCTGTCCGAAGCGGCTGCCGAAGGACTACCGTTACCGGCGCGGGGGCCTCGATTTCCGGCACCGCTATGAAACCGTTCCGGTGTGGAAGCTTCCGGCGGAAAACTATGTGCGCCTGGCGAGGCCGAGCCTGCAGCCATGGGTGCTGCTGATGCGTCCCAGCGACCGGCAGGCACAGCGCGCGGCGGACCTTGTGACCACCAGCGGAGACAAGGACCTGATGGCGCAGTTTCTGGCCTTGGGACGGCTGAACTCGCGTTATGATAAGGCTAAGCTGCTGGAGTTTTTGGGGAGGTTGCAGCCGATGATCCTGCGCGACGATATTCTGGAACAATCCGATTTTGTCCAGTACTTCAAGAAGAAGGGACTGGATCAGGGCCGTGAGGAAGGCCGCGAAGAAGGCCGAGCCGAGGGGGCCTTATGCCTGCTCCGCCTGTTGCTGCGTGAGCGGTTCAAAGGCCTTGAGACCCGGCCGGAACTCAACCGGCTCACCGATCCTGCCGAGATTGAACGCTTGGCGAAGAAGCTGCTCGCCGCCAAAGACCGGGAGTCCGCGCTCGGCATTCTCCGCCGCCTCTAACGGCCACATTAAAGAGATATAATCAGGGCGTACAACGCCATGCAACTTGTGCTTTCGCTCCTGGTCACAGTTCCGCTGTGGGCCGCGGGCCCTCCGGACTTCAAGCGAGACATCGCGCCGATCCTAAACGCTCAGTGCGCCGCCTGTCATGCCGGAAAGACCAAGACCAGTGACTACTCTGTGGAAACGCTGGATGCCGTCATCGCCGGCGGAAAACGCCATGGCAAGGCAGTGATCGGCGGCCATCCCGAAATGAGCCCGCTGCTGAAGCTCATTAACGGACAACTCGCTCCGAAAATGCCGGTCGGGCGCGACTTGGCCAAAGCCGATGTGGAACGGATCGAGGCCTGGATCCGCTCGCTTCCCGAAGACCGCGATCTGGCGAAACGAACCTACCGCTGGCCGTACGAAAAGCCGGTGAAGCCCCAGCCCCCGGCCGTCCAGAACGGCGAATGGGGGCGAAACCCCATCGATGCGTTCATCCTGGAAAAGCTGGAGGCGAATCGCCTGAAACCGGCAGCGGAAGCGAGCAAACCCGTGCTCGCCCGCCGCGTCTACTTCGATCTCATCGGTCTTCCGCCTACGCCGGAGGAGATGAATGCTCACCTCGCCGACAGTTCGCCCAACGCTTATGAAAAGCTGATTGACAGGCTGCTGGGGGATCCACGCTACGGCGAGCGCTGGGCGCGGCACTGGCTGGACCTGGTGCGCTATGGCGAAACCAGCGGTCTTGAGGGAGACGGCGCCATCGGCAACGCCTGGCGCTACCGCGATTGGGTGATTGAGGCCTTCAATCGCGACATGCCCTACGACAAGTTCATCCTGCATCAACTTGCCGGCGCCGATGAGCACTCAAAGACCCGCAACAACTATCAGCCCAACGTGCAGGGCCACGTGCCCCTGGGCTTTCTGCGCGTGGCGCCGTGGGACCGTTCCAATCTCGTCGCCGACGAAGTGCGGCAGAACTACCTCAACGAGGTGACCACCACAACGTCCGCCGTTTTCCTCGGCCTGACGCTCGGTTGCGCGCGCTGCCACGATCACAAGTACGATCCGATTCCGACCAAAGACTTCTACCGCTTCCAGGCGTTCTTCAACGCTATTCAGGTGGAGAACGTCGAAGTCCCATACAAGGACCCGGTCTTCGCGGAAAAGGCCAAAGAAAAGATTAAAGAATATGAAACTCGATTGAAGGACGGGCCGGAAAAGCTTGCCCTCGATCGTCTGGAAGCTGAGCTGCTGAAAAAACTGATCGCTGCCCGCATCGAGCAGTCGCGCGGCAAGGAACTCACCCGGACCGACCTCAGGCTGGAGTTGAAGCGGAAGGATCAGAAGGTGTTTACCGAATCCGAGCGCCAGCAGCACGCCGAACTTCTGGAGGACGCAAACCGTACATTGGATCCGGAAGAGCGCAAAGCGCTGGACAGCTACGAGGACAGGCTTCTGGCGAAACTGAAGGATGGCTATGCCGCCAGGCTCACTGACCCGGAGGGCCGCTTTGAAGCTCTCACCGCGGCCGATGTGAGGACCGAGGCCGGCGCCCGCACTTCCAAGGTTTTCACCAGCGAGGAGCGCACCAGGCACCGGGATATGAGCGAGAGCCTGGACATTCTGCGCCGCCGGCTGGGCCGTTGGCGTCCCCTGGCTCTGACCGTGCGCAACGTTCCAGGCCCTCCCAACGGGCCGAACCTGCCTCTGACGCACGTACTGACGCGAGGCGATTACCGCCAGCCGGCAGAAGCCGTGGAAGCCGGCTTCCCGACCGCGATCACGGGTAAAGCCGAAACGCCGGTGATCGAGCAGGACCGTTACCGCCAGTTTCCCACGCGCGGATGGCGCATCACGCTGGCCAAGTGGATTGCCAGCCCTGACAATCCCCTCACGGCGCGTGTGATGGTGAACCGCCTGTGGCAGCACCATTTCGGCGCGGGAATTGTGGCCACTCCCTCGGACTTCGGCGTCAACGGATCGCGGCCCACGCATCCGGCCCTGGTGGACTGGATGGCGCACCGCTTCATCGAAGAGGGCTGGAGCATCAAGGCCATGCACCGCCTCATGTTGACGTCGGCTACTTATCGCCAGTCCTCCGACAATGCCGCGATGAGTTCGAACACCGGAGATCCTGACAATACGCTGTTGTGGCGATTCAACCGGCGGCGGCTGGAGGCCGAGGAAATCCGGGATAGCATCCTTCAGATCAGCGGGCGACTGAATCCGGAACATGGCGGCCCATCCGTGTTCCCGCCGCTGCCGGCCGATCTGGCCGATTTCGCGCGCTACGGCCGCGGCGGCGCGCTGATGTGGGAACCCAACGAAAAAGACGAAGACGCTCGCCGGCGCTCTATCTATACATTCCAGCGCCGCTCGATGCCGCTGCCGATGATGGCCTCCTTCGATGCGCCGGTGTTCAGTGAGTCATGCGAACGCCGGTCCTCCACTGTAACCCCGCTTCAGGCCTTGAACATGATGAACGGAGACCTGATCCACCAGGAGGCCGCGCACCTTGCGAGGCTGGCGGAAAAGCAGGGCGGCGCCACGCGCGGCGCCCAGGTGGAAGCGCTGTTCCGCGTCGTGCTCAGCCGCAAGCCGACGGCCGAGGAAGCGGCGCAATTTTCCAAGTTCTCCGGCGGCCTGGAAGGGCTGTGCCGGGTGCTGTTGAACTCCAACGAATTTCTGTATCTGGACTAAGCGTCATGACAAGCCGCCGGCAATTTCTGTTTCATTCCTACCTCGGCCTGGGCGGATTGGCCGCCGCGGATCTGATGCGCGCCAACGGCGTGGAGAACCCGCTGCTGGTGAAGGCCAGCCACATTCCGGTGAAGGCCAAGCGCTGCATCTTCCTGTTCATGGAGGGAGGCGTGTCGCAGATGGACCTGTTTGAATACAAACCGGAACTGGTGAAACACGCGGGCAAGCAGATGCCGAAAGCCGAGCGGACCATTGGTGAAATCGCCACCTTTTCCGCGGCGCCCAATCGTGTGATCCCTCCCGTGGCGCCTTTCAAACAGCACGGCCAAAGCGGCCGCTGGATGTCTGACCTGCTGCCTCACATGTCCAGACACGTCGACGACATGGCGTTCATCCACGGCGTCAAAGTGGACAACAACAACCACGGCCCCGCCGTTTATCACGTGCTCACGGGCAACCAGTTTCCCGGCAGCGCTTCCATCGGCGCCTGGGTCACCTACGGACTGGGCAGTGAGAATCAGGATCTTCCGGGCTTCGTAGTGCTGGGCGACCGGCGCGGCGCAACCATTGGCGGCGCGGGTGTGTGGGGCAACGGCTTCCTTCCCGCCGCCTATCAGGGTACGCTATTCCGCCACGGCAGCACGCCCATCGTCGATCTGCACCGGCAGAGTTCAATGACCAGCCAGCAACAGCGCAGCGAACTCGATCTGTTGAAGTGGTTCAACGAAAAGCATAGTTCCTCGCGCACAAATACGAGCGAACTGGAAGCGCGCATCGCCGCCTATGAGCTTGCCTTCCGCATGCAGTCAAAGGCGCCGGAACTGGTGGATTTGAACGCCGAATCGGAGACCACGCGCAAGCTTTACGGCCTGGACGATCCGGTTGCCGAGCCTTTCGGGCGTCAGTGTCTGATGGCCCGCCGCATGGTGGAGCGCGGGGTGCGCTACGTGATGCTGCTGCATGGAGCGGGCGGCGACCGGTGGGACGACCATGGCGACGTGGCCGGCCGCGTTCCCAAGCATTGCCGCGAAATCGATCAGCCGGTGGGTGGTCTGCTGGCCGATCTGAAAGCCCGCGGGCTGCTGGAGGAAACGCTGGTGGTGTGGGCTTCGGAAATGGGCCGCACGCCGTTCGACAATAACCTGGTCACCGACAAGCCCGGCCGCGATCACAATCAGTACGGTCTGGTGGTGTGGATGGCCGGAGGCAATACCAGGGGAGGAACGAAGTTCGGCGATACCGACGATTTTTCCGTGCGCGCCGCCAACGCGGAGATCCCCATGCGCGACGTGCATGCGACGATCCTTCAGCAGATGGGCCTCGATCAGGACCGGCTCACGGTGCTGCACGCCGGCCGCAACAAGCGGCTCACCGACATCGGCGGCCGCGTGATTACCGAAGTGCTGGC
>JANRLE010000338.1:0-10334 GCA_033762895.1 Bryobacteraceae bacterium
CCGTTTCGGGAAGTGATCCGCCAACTGGATGCCTATTTTAAAGGAGCGCTGCACGACTTCGACGTGCCGCTGGCGCCACTGGGCACCCCGTTTCAACGTAACGTGTGGAGCGCGCTGCGCGAGATTCCCTATGGCCGCACCATTTCTTATGGGGAACTGGCGCGGCGCATCGGCAACCCCTCCGCCTCGCGCGCGGTGGGCCTCGCCAACGGCTCCAATCCCATCGCCATCATCGTCCCCTGCCACCGCGTCATCGGCGCCAACGGCAAGCTTACCGGCTTTGGCGGCGGACTGGATGTGAAACGCAAACTGCTCGATTTGGAGCGGCAGGCGATACTGGTATAAGTGGACCGCCGTCAACTGCTGATCACCATCGCCACCGCAGGCTGCGCGCGCAAGGCGCGTCCTGGATTCGCCGGCTTCGCATTTGTCGCCAATGAGGAGGGCAAGGCCGTGGCGGCAGTGGACATGACCGCTTTCGCCGTGGTGCGCCACATTCCACTGGGAGCCGCGCCGGGACAACTGATCAGCTACCCCTCGCGCCAGGCGGTATATGCGCTGACCCCGGCAAACGGCACCATCCACGAGATTTCCGTGCGCAAGCTGGAACGCCACCGCTGGACCGGGGTGTGCCGCAATGCCGCGGCGATGCTGGCGGGCCCGGCCGGTTCGATCTGGGTGATGGCTCGCGACCCCCATCAACTGGTGGAAGTGAATCTGGACAGCCTGAGCGCCGGCCGCCGCATCGGGCTTCCTTATCCGGCCAGCGATTTTGACGTAACGCTGGCGGCCACGCCGCGGGCGGTGGTGAGCTTTGGAGAGAGCGCAAAGGTGGCAATCGTGGACCTCACCACCGGCCGCATGCAGCTCAGCGATTGCGGCGCTCCCGTTCACCTGGTGCGATTTCGCAAGGATGGCCGCCAGTGGGCCGCCGCGCATCGCGAACGCAGGATGCTCACCATTGCCGACGCGAGTTCCGGAAAAGTGGTCGTACGGCTGCCGCTGGCCATGCAGCCCGAGCACATCTGCCTGAAGGCCGACGGGGGCCAGATGTTCGTGACCGGCGCGGGATCGGACGCCGTGGCAGTGGTCTTTCCTTACTCCACCGAGGTTGCCGAAACCGTACTGGCCGGACGCCAGCCCGGCGCGATGGCCTGCTCCCCGCTGGCGGGGACTGCCGCCGAGTTCCTGTTTGTCACCAACCCCAGTTCGAATCAGGTGACCATCCTCAACGTGAACTCCAGGAAAGTGGTGGCGGTCGCGCAGGTGGGGGCCAACCCGAGCCAGGTGTTGATCACACCGGACAATGCGTATGCGCTGGTGTTGAACCGCGGGTCCGGCGACATGGCGGTGCTGATGATTCAGGACGCGGCGCGGCGGCGTAAGTATCCGGCGGCTCTGTTCACGATGATCCCGGTGGGTTCGCGGCCGGTGGATGCGGTGGTACAGGCGGTGTGAGCGGCGCGGGAATAATGAAGCTTTTCCAATTTATCGCGAGTGCCACCCTGGGTACAATTTGCAGTATGCGGTTTTGGCCCACGCTTTTGGCCCTGGGAACCTGCTCCGCGCTGTTCGGCCAGGCAACCCCGCCCGACGTCTCCCCCGTGAGCGCGAAGAAGCAGCCCTTCGACGTGCAGGCGCTCATGAAGATCGGCCGCATCAGCGAGCCGCAGATTTCTCCCGATGGCAAACTGGTCGCCTTTACGCTTCAAACCATCGACCTCGACCGGAACACGAAGCCCAAGCAGATCTACGTTGTCTCCACCGAAGGCGGATCGCCGCGCCAGATCACACGCGAAGGCACGGCGAACGAACGGCCGCGCTGGTCGCCCGATTCCAAACGAATCGCATTCATTTCGAACCGTTCCGGCGCCTCACAAGTCTGGATGATGGACGCCGATGGCCTGGGCGCGCGGCAGATCACCAATCTATCCACGGAAGCCTCGGGCGTGACGTTCTCACCGGCCGGCGATACGCTGCTGTTTCTCAGCGACGTGTATCCCGATTGCGCCGATGACGGCTGCAACAAACGCAAGCTGGAGGAAGAAAAGGCGGCAAAATCGAAGGCGCGCGTTTACACATCCCTGCTCTACCGGCACTGGACGGAATGGGAGGGCGCGCGGCGCAAGCACCTTTTCATCGTGCCGGTGGAGGGTGGAACGGCAAAGGATCTGACGCCGGGACCGCGGCACGTGCCGCCTTTTTCCCTCGGCGGGCCCGACGACTATTCGATCGCCCCGGATGGCAAGGAAGTCAGCTTCGTCATGAATCCGGATGCGGATCAGGCGCTCAGCACCAACGCGGAACTGTTCGTCACACCATCGGAAGGCGGCGAGGCCAAGCGCATCACGCTCAATCCGGCCGCCGACAAGGCTCCCGTTTACTCGCCCGACGGATTCTACATCGCCTATCTTGCGCAATCGCGCGCCGGTTATGAAAGCGACCGCTGGCGGCTGGTGGTGCTGGACCGCAATACCGGACGCTCCACCACGCTGACAGACAGCCTGGACCGCAACGTCGGGTCGATCACCTGGTCGCGCGATTCCAAGCGGCTGTTTTTCACCATTGACGATCGCGGCCGGACATCGCTGCAGATGATTCCCGTTTCCGGGGGAGCGTCGCGAATCCTGATCAACGGCGGCGGCCACATTGACGACGTGCAATTCTCCGCCGACGGCAAGACCATGATTTATACCGAGCAGACCGGGACGAGCCCCACTGAGATCTACAAGGCATCCTCCTCGGGCGGCGTGGCAAAGGCGCTCACCGAATGGAACAAAGATCTGCTGGAGCAGGTTTCGCTCGCGCCGTTTGAAGAGGTGTGGGTGAAGAGCGCCGACGAGTCGCGGGTGCACAGCTACGTGGTCAACCCGCCCGGATTCAGCCCGCGGCGCAAGTACCCGGTTTTGTTTCTGATCCATGGCGGGCCGCAGGGGGCATGGACCAAGAGTTGGAGCTACCGCTGGAATCCACAGGTGTTCGCCGCCGCCGGCTTTGTTGTGGTGATGCCGAATCCCCGCGGTTCCACCGGCTACGGGCAGAAGTTCACCGACGACATCAACGCCGATTGGGGCGGCAAGGTCTACGACGACATCATGGCAGTGGTGGATTACGTGGCCGGACAACCCTGGGCCGATAGCGGCCGTTTCGCCGCCGCGGGCGGCAGCTACGGCGGCTACATGGTGAACTGGCTGCTCGGTCATAGCGACCGCTTCAAAGCGTTTGTCTCCCACGCGGGCGTTTTTGATCTGCGCAGCATGGCAGGCGAAACCGAAGAGCTGTGGTTCGTGAAGTGGGAGTTCAAGGGGATGCCCTGGGAGAGTCCGGAAGTCTACGAGAAATGGTCTCCCAGCAACTTCATCAACGAGTTCAAGACGCCCACGCTGGTGATACACGGCGAACTGGATTACCGCGTGCCCGTGGGACAGGGGCTGCAACTGTTCACCGGTCTGCAGATGAAAAAGGTGCCCTCAAAACTGCTGCTGTTCCCCGATGAGGGACACTGGATACTGAAGCCGCAGAACTCGGTTCTCTGGTACAACAGCTTCCTGGACTGGATCACGGAATGGACTCGAAAAAACTGATTGTACTCGCGATGCTGGCCGGCGCAGGATTGGCGCAGGATCAGAAGCTGCGCATCATCGCCATCGGCGCGCATCCCGATGATTGCGACATCAAGTTCGGCGGGACGGCGGCGAAGTTCGCCCGCGCCGGCCACGCCGTAAAATTTCTCTCGGTGACCAATGGCGACGCGGGGCACCAGGCGCAGGGCGGCGGCGATTTGGCCAAGCGGCGATTTCTCGAAACTCAGGAATCGGCCCGGCGGCTGGGCATCGCCGAGTACGAAGTGCTGGACAACCACGACGGCGAGCTGACGCCGAACCTGGAAGTGCGCAAGCAGATCATCCGGGCCATCCGCAGGTGGAACGCCGATATTGTGGTTGCGCCGCGGCCCAATGATTATCATCCTGATCATCGCTACACCGGCGTGCTGGTGCAGGACGCGGCCTACATGGTGGTGGTGCCGAACGTGGCGCCGGACACGCCGCCGTTGAAGAAGAATCCGATCTTCCTCTATTATTCGGACGGCTTCCAGAAACCCGCGCCTTTCCGTCCCGACGTGGTGGTGGCGCTGGACGATATCTGGGACACGAAAGTACACGCGCTTGATGCGCATACCTCGCAGGTGTATGAATGGCTGCCATGGGTGGATGGCAGGCTGGAGACGGTGCCGAAGGACGCGGCCGAGCGCAAGCGGTGGCTTTCAAAGCAGCGATACCGTGGCGTCATGTCGCCCCTGATGCGGCAGGCTCTGGAGGCGCGCTATGGGAAAGACGCCGCCGCGAAGGTGGGCGTAGTGGAGTCTTTCGAGTTGTGCGAGTACGGGCGCCAGCCTTCGCTGGACGAACTGCGCGCGATGTTCCCGAAATAGATGACGCTTCGGGATCTGCCTTCGGTGGACGAGGTGGCGCAGCGGTTGAGCCCGCTGCTGGCCCGGTATCCACGCGCACTGCTGATCGGCGAGATCCGCCGCCAGATTGAGATTGCAAGGTCGGAAATCCGCAAGGGGGCGCAGACCGGGCCGGATATCGGCGGGCGCGTGACGGCGGCGCTTGAACAGCTAAGCTCGCCTTCGCTGCGGCGCGTGATCAACGCCACCGGCGTTGTGTTGCACACGAACCTGGGCCGTGCGCCGCTGGCCGCTTTCACGCCGCCGGCCGGCTACTCCAACCTGGAATACGACCTGCGCACAGGCAAACGCGGCAAGCGCGACGTTCACGTTGGCGGACTGCTGGAGGGGCTGCTGGGCAAACCGGCCATCGTGGCCAACAACAATGCCGCGGCCGTTTGGCTGGTGCTTCATGAGATGGCGGCCGGGGCGGAAGTGGTGGTTTCGCGCGGGCAGCTTATCGAGATCGGGGATGGCTTCCGCATTCCCGACATCATGGTCCGCGCGGGGGTGACGCTGCGCGAGGTGGGCACCACGAATCGCACGCGCATTGAGGATTACCGCGACGCCATCACCGAACGGACACGACTGCTGCTGATCGTCCATCCCAGCAACTTTCGGATCGAGGGATTCACGGCGCAGCCAGAGCGCAGGGAAATCGTGGAGCTGGGGCGCGAGCGCGGCATACCGGTCTATGAGGATCTGGGGAGCGGCTGCATGGTGGACCTTTCGCCATGGGGCGTGAAGGAACCGCTGGTGCAGCAGGCGCTGGCCGATGGTGTCCAGCTTGTGAGCTTCAGCGGCGACAAACTGCTGGGCGGGCCACAGGCCGGCGTGATCGCCGGCGAGGCTGAACTGGTCGCGCGGCTGCGCCGAAATCCCATGTTCCGCGCCTTCCGCGTGGACAAGCTGATCCTGCAGGCGATGGAAACAACACTGCGCCATCTTGTTCTGGAGCAGTGGGACGCCATTCCGGCCTTACGGATGATCCGGGAGAACGCCGCCTCAATTCGCGCACGGTCCGAAGCTTTCGCCGGGAAGCTGGGGGCCGCGCGGGCGAGCGTCGTTGCGGGCCTGTCGGTAATTGGCGGCGGCTCCACTCCGCAGCAATCGCTGCCGACCTGGCGGGTACGCATCGAGGTGGACAATGTGGTGGAGGCCGAGCGCCGCCTGCGATCGGGCGATCCGGCAGTGGTGGCGATGATTGAGGATGGCGCGCTGATGCTGGACTTGCGGACCGTGTTGCCCGAGGAAGAACACGAACTGGCCGAAGCGGTGAGACAATAAGAACGGATTCAAAACGATGCCTGCGTTGGCCGCGCCAGCCGAAGAACGGCACGTTGAGTACCCTGGTCGAGATTGCGGCCGAGGAGACCGGCCGAGACTATCATCCCACCGGCTCTACCACCTTCAAGAGCGAGGCTCTTCAGAAGGGCTTCGAACCGGACTCATCTTTCTATTTTGATCAACTCGCCAGCCAGGTTCGCGGCAAGGAAGAACTCGACCTCAGAGTCGACCCCGCACCCGGTCTGGTGATCGAAGTGGACATGAGCCGGTCCTCGTTGAACCGGTTGCCGATCTTCGCGCCGGCCGGAGTTGCCGAGGTGTGGCGGTATGATGGCTCGATTGTTCGAATCTACCGCCTTGAGGACGGCGCCTATGTTTCTGAGCCCTTCAGCACGGTGCTGCCGCCGTTGACATCGGAAGCGATTGGCAGCCTGCTGGCCGGGAGCGCCGGCATGGAGAGGCCCGCCTGGATGCGCAAGGTCCGGGCATGGGTGCGCGAGCATTCCTAGCGTTCTAAGATGAATTCACGGTATGTGGATTCGCATTATTCCTTTCCTCGCCACAGGCATCCTGGCCGCGCAACACAGCACAACGAAACTCGGCAATCCCTACGCCACTCCGGACGACCGCATGGAAGGCGCGGTGGCGTTCCGGTCGCAGTGCGCCAGTTGCCATGGTCCCGATGGCAAGGGCGGCGCGGGCGGCCCGGATCTGAGCCGCGGGCAGTTTAAGACCGCCGTTTCCGATGAAGCAATGTTTCGCGTCATCACCAAGGGCGTGCCCGGAACCACCATGCCCGGCTTCGCCCTCAACGGCAAGTCCGCCTGGCAGATCGTCACCTACATCCGCGGCCTGAATGCGCAAAGCGGGCCCGCGCCGGGCGATGCGCAGCGAGGCTCGGCGCTGTTCACCGAACTCAAGTGCGGCGGCTGCCACACGCGGGGAGCGCCCCGGCTGGACGACGCGGCGGCGCGGCTTACCCGGGCCGAACTGCGGCAGGCGCTGGTGGACCCCAACGCCCAGGTTGCGCCCGAATACTGGCGCTGGCGCGGCACGCTGAGCGATGGATCAAGCGTGGAAGGCCGCCGCCTGAACGAAGACACCTTTTCGGTGCAAATCCTGGCCAGGGACGGGCGCCTGCGCACCCTGACCAGGGATCGGATTCGCGCGTCCGAATTGGAGCAGCGCTCACCGATGCCATCGTTTTCCCAAAAGCTGAACGGACAGGATCTGGACCACATGGTGGCGTATCTCGAAAGCCTGCGGGGAGAATCGAAATGAAAACCTTGTTCCTGGCGATCACGGCCGCGGGCGTGCTGGCCGCCCAATCGGGCGCCGACTGGACCACTTATCACGGCAGCTACAACAGCATCCACCATTCCACGTTGAACCAACTGCACCCCGGCAACGTGAAGGACCTGGAGATCAAGTGGGCGTGGCAGGCGCAATCGCTGGAAAAGTTCGAAACCACGCCGCTGGTCGCCGGTGGCGTGATGTACATCACCGAGGCGCCCAACAACATCATCGCGCTTGACCCGGCCACGGGCCGCGAATACTGGGTGTATGAGCACAAGCTGCCCGAGGTGACCTATCCTTGCTGCGGCAAAGTCAATCGCGGGCTGGCGATCGCCAACGGCACTCTCTACATGGGCACGCTCGACATGAAGCTTGTCGCCGTGGACGCAGCCACCGGGCAGAAGAAGTGGGAGACCAAAGTTGGAGACTACGAGAAGGGTTACGCACTGGCCCACGCGCCGCTGGTGATCAAGGACAAGGTGATCGTGGGAACGGCGGGGGGAGAACTGGGCATTCGCGGCTATCTGGCGGCCTACGACGCCAAGACGGGCGAACAGATCTGGAAGTTCAAGACCATTCCCGAGCCCGGCGAGCCCGGCAATGAGACATGGGGCGGCGATTCGTGGAAATACGGCGGCGGATCGATCTGGCTTACCGGATCTTATGATCCGGAACTGAACCTCACTTACTGGGGCATCGGCAATCCAGGGCCGGACTGGAACCCCGCAGTGCGGCCCGGCGACAACCTCTACACGGATTCGGTGATCGCGCTCGATCCGGACAGCGGCAAGCTGAAGTGGCATTTTCAATTTACTCCGCACGACGAATGGGACTGGGACGCCGTCCAAACCCCCGTTTTAGTGGACCGCGAATGGAAGGGCCGCCAGCGCAAGCTGATGCTGTGGGCCAACCGCAACGGCTTTTACTACGTTCTGGACCGGGCCAACGGCGAGTTTTTACATGGCACGCCGTTCGTGAAACAGACCTGGGCGGAAAAGCTGGACGCCAAGGGCCGCCCGGTGAAGGTTCCGGGAAAGGGCCCGAGCGCGCAGGGGACGCTCACCTACCCCGGCGTGCAGGGCGGAACCAACTGGTTTGCGCCGTCCTTTCATCCGGGCACAAACCTGTTCTATCTCAACACCTGGGACGATTACTGGAGCCTCTACTTCGCCTGGGACCAGAAGTACGAACAGGGGAAATGGTATGTGGGTGGCGGCGTGAAGGCGGATCTGGCGCCCACGCGCCGCTCCCGTCTGAACCGCCGCGATCCGAAAGCCGGCTACGGAGCCGTGCGCGCGCTGAACTGGAGCACCGGCGAAAAGGTGTGGGAATTCCGCATGGGCGATGTCAGCGAAGGCGGACTGCTCACCACAGCGTCGAACCTGCTGATCTCGGGCAATCGTGAAGGCCACTTCTTCGTGCTGGATGCGCGCGACGGCAGGTTGCTGTTCCGCAAGTACCTGGGCGGGCAGACGGCGGCATCGCCAATCACTTACATGGTGGATGGAAAGCAGTACATCTCGCTCGCCATCGGGCACACGCTGTTTACCCTCGGGCTGCGGGAGTAGACCGCACGAAATCCGAGTTCAGGTATTCCGCCTCGATTTCGCTCTTGCGGATCAGGCGGCGCAGCAGCGGGGTGGTGATGTAGGTGGTGGCGACGGCCATGAACACCAGCATGAAGAAAACGCTCTTGGGAATAATGCCCAGGTCATAACCGATATTCACCACGATCAGTTCCATCAACGCCCGCGTGTTCATCATCACGCCAATGATGCCGGACTCGCGCCACGGCAGGCCGTTCCAGCGCGCGGCAAGAGCGCAGCCGCCGAACTTGCCCGCCACAGCCGCCAGCAGCACCAGACCGCAGTAGAACCACATTCTGGGCTCGGTCATCGTGCCGATGTCGGTGCGCAGACCGGTGTAGGTGAAGAAGATGGGAAGGAAGAAGACGGTGACGAAGTCGTGCAGGCGGCGGCGCACGGAAGCGGCCAGTTCATGCTGATCGTAAAGGATCGCGCCAAAGAAAAACGCTCCGAAGATCGAGAAGATCCCGATCAGGTTCGTGACCATGGCGCATAGCAGCATTACGATGAGCAAGGCTGCCAGGCCGTCGAGCGAAAGTTCACTCCCGGTCCGCCGCAGCGCGCGGATCACCAGCGGACGCACAAGAAAAATCATCACCGCGGCAAAGGCGATGACCTCCACGATCATCAGCGTAAACTTCACCGGGTCGAAGGTCGACCGCACGATCGCCGTCGCCAGCGCCAGAATGATCCACCCCGCCGCATCATCGATCGCCGCCGCCGAAATCGTGAGTGAACCGATTCGCGTGCGGTTGATGTTCAGTTCGATCATGATGCGGCCGAGGATGGGGATGGCGGTGATCGACATCGCCGCCGCCATAAAAATTCCGAAGTTGATCCAGTTGCCCGGAAGTCCCAGAGCTCCGTGGAGGAACCGTCCCAGCAACATGCCCAGGGCGAACGGCAGCACGATGCCCACCACGGAGACCGACAGCGCGGTGCGCCGGTTGTCGTCCAGATGGCCGAAGTCGAATTCCAGGCCGATGAGAAACATCAGCAGAACCAAGCCAATCTGGCTCATCACGCTGAAGATGGGGCTCACCGCGATGGTGAAGACCTGGGCGAACAACGAAGGGAACAGGCCGCCGAACAACGACGGGCCGAGGATCAGCCCGGCGGCGATTTCCCCGCACACCCGCGGCTGGCCCATGCGCCGGAATAATGCGCCTGCAGCCCGCGCGGCCGCGATGATCACCGTGAGTTGAATCAACACCGCCAGCAGCGTATGTTCCACACTGGCGTTGACGGGTGAATTCATGGCTTAGGCCCAGATCCAACGCTTGGCCTTCATCTCAAAGCGCGGCAGGCTCCCTTCGGGAACCAGGGAGACGGGGATGCGCAAGGCAAACGCATTCTTCAACTCGCTTTCGATCTGGTGCGCGAGATCGGGACCCGCGCCGCCGGCGGGTTCCACTTGAATCTTCAGTTCCACCAGTGACTTGTCCGCGGAAACGTGCACCCGGTAGTCCGCCACGCCGCCGAAGGAACGTAGAATATCTTCCACCGCCGTAGGATACACGTTCACGCCGCGCACCACCACCATGTCGTCGGCCCGTCCGAGAATGCCGCCGTCCAAGGCCAGTTCGCTCCGGCCGCAGATGCAGGTTCCGGCTTGTGAAGCGCGAACGAGATCGCCGGTCCGGTAGCGCAGTAGCGGCGAACCAACCCGGCCCAGCGTGGTCAAAACAAGTTCGCCAACCTCTCCGCGCGGCACC
>JANRLE010000339.1:0-21675 GCA_033762895.1 Bryobacteraceae bacterium
AAGCATTCCGGGAAGATTCCATGCTGGGTGTGCCGGGCATCATGGAAGTCTATAAAGCGGGGAGGGTGGCATTAGCGAACGCGCCCGGCAATGGCGTGGCGGATGACAAGGTGGTGTACGCCTACGTGCCGGAGATCATCAGGTATTACCTGGGAGAAGACGCCATCATTCCCAACGTACCGACGTATCTCTGCTGGCGGGATGAGGACCGGCAGCATGTGCTGGCGAACCTGGATAAGCTTGTCGTGAAGGCGGCCAATGAAGCGGGAGGATACGGCATGCTGGTGGGGCCGCACGCTTCCCAGAAGGAGCGGGAGGAATTCGCCGGCCGCATCACCGCCAATCCGCGCAATTACATCGCACAGCCGACGCTGGGGCTGTCGCGGGTGCCCACCATTGTGGATGATCATGCCGAAGGCAGGCACGTGGACCTGCGGCCCTATATTCTGTACGGCCGCGATATCTACATCCTGCCCGGAGGGCTCACGCGGGTGGCGTTGAAGAAAGGATCGCTGGTAGTAAATTCCAGCCAGGGCGGTGGCAGCAAGGATACGTGGGTGCTGGCATGAATCATCGACCTCTCCTCAGCCGGGTGGCGGACTCCGTGTATTGGATGAGCCGCTACATTGAGCGCGCCGAAAACGTGGCGCGGTTTATCGACGTCAATCTGCAGTTGATGCTGGAAGCGCCGGCGGCGGCGCAGCAGTGGCGTCCGCTCATTGACACCTCGGGAGATTCGGAGGCTTTCTTCAAGCGGCATCCGGTGGCGACGCGGGAGGCGGTGATCGGATTCCTCACCTTCGATGCCAAGAATCCGAACTCGATTCTGTCGTGTCTGCGGTCAGCCCGGGAGAATGCGCGATCGGTGCGGGATACGATTTCGTCGGAGATGTGGGAGCAGGCCAACCGGCTCTTCCTGATGATGCTGGACGAGATATCGGGTTCAGGTACGAGGACACCGCATGAACTCTACCGGGAGCTGAAACTGGCCTGCCACCTGTTTCAGGGAATTACCGACTCCACGATGTCGCATAACGAGGCGTGGCATTTCATACGCCTGGCGCGCATGTTGGAGAGAGCGGACAAGACGACGCGCATCCTGGACGTGAAGTACTTCCTGCTGTTGCCGCGGCTGGAAGACGTGGGAACTCCGATCGATGACGTGCAGTGGGCGGCGGTGCTGAAATCGGTAAGCGGCTTTGAGATGTACCGGAAGCGATATGGGCGCATCAAGCCGAACGATGTGGCGGAGTTTCTGGTGCTGGACCGCGAGTTTCCAAGGGCCGTGCGGCACTGTGTGATCGGAGCGTCAAAGTCACTTTATGCGATCACAGGAAGTCCGCAGGACACGTTCGGGAACCGGGCGGAAAGCCTGCTTGGTCATCTGCGGGCTGACCTGGACTACACCCCGCTGCGGGATATCATCGGGGGCGGCTTGCACGAGTTTCTGGATGGCCTGCAGGTGAAGATGAACTGCGTGGACCAGGCGATCCTGGATACGTTTTTCGCGCTGCGGCCGGCCGGGGGACCAGCTCAGACGGGAAACGCTTTCTGGCAGGCGTCCGAACAGAAATAGACAGGCTTTCCATCCGAGATTGACTTGAATTGTGTGGTGGTGAGGATATAGGTGCCGCACTTGGCGCAGGGCTTCAATTCACCACTGGTGGGAGCTTTTGCCGCGCTGCCAGGTTTGGAGGGGGAAGGCGTGCCCATCTCCGACTTGAGGAGATCCCCAAAGCCCCGCATGATGATCCCCATCACCATTCGGATGAAGGTGATGGCGAAGATACTGACGAGGATGTAAAGGACTGCTCGGACCATAATTTAGGGCGTCCCGTCATACAACGGGACGCCCCGGCGGGAAAACCCGTTACTTCTTCTTGCCCTTCTTTGGCTGATTCTTCTTGGCGTCCGGATTTTCGTAGGTGGTCTGGACCGAACCTTCCAGCGTCGCCAGCATGCCCTTGGCGGATTCGGCAAAGGGCCCATCGGGCTTAAGGTCAATGTACTTCTGGAAAGCCTCCCTGGTGCCGGGGGGCGGGGTCACTTTGCCGTCGGCGGTGGTCTGCGCCTTGGAAAGCAGATAGACGCCGTACTGGTACTGGGCATCGGCGTAGTTGGGATCGGCTTCGATGGCCTTCTTGAAGGCAATGCCGGCGGGCTCAATGTTGCCGGTGTTGACCAGGATGGCGCCGAGGTTGTAGAAGTAGCGGCCGGCATTAGGCGGATTGAGCTGCGCCGCCTTTTCGAGATCGGCCTGTGCTTCCTCGAACTTCTTGGCCTTGGCGAGTGCCAGGCCGCGGTTGTTGTAGTAGTCGGCATCGTCCGGCTTCAGTTCCATGGCCTTGCCGTAAGCTTCGATGCCCTTGGTGAACGCGTCGGTCTGTTCCTGGCCGGTTTTCGAGCCCGCCACACCGATATAGGATTCGGCGAGTTGCGCCCAGACAACGTGCTGCTTGGGATCGAGTTCGCTGGCCTTGGTGAAGGACTGAACCGCGGCGTCGTACTGCTTGGTCTTGAGCGCTTCCATGCCGCCGTTGAAGGCATCGTTGAGAGCCTTGTTCTTGGCCATCGCCTGCTGACGTTCCTTCATGGCCTTTTCGATGGCTTCGCGCTGCTCCTTGCTCATTTCGCGGGTCTGTTCCTGCGTGAGCTGGCCGGTTTCGGCGGCCTGTGTCATGGCCTGCTGCTTCTGGGCCTGGGCCTTGAGGTCGAAATTCACGGGCACGGGATCGCCGAGGCGGGTACGCACGCCCTGTACACGATCCACGTCCTTGCCCTCCACTTCAAGGACGACGTTGTACTGGCCCAAGGGGAGGCCGGCGTGGAAGTAGTGGCCTTTCTTGTCCGTCTTTACCTTGTAGTTGCCCTTGATGTCGGTACGTTCGATCTTCACCAGCGCGCCACGCAGACCGGCTCCGTCCGGTCCCTTGACGTCGCCTTCGATCGCCCCGGTTTGCGCCATTGCGGCTCCCGCCAGCAGCAGGGTTGCCGCGGGCAGCCAAGTCAATTTCCGATATGCCGCTCTCATGTCTTCAGGGACCTCCCAAACACGGATTTCGTTCAACAATCAGGATACTATACGCCTTCGCCGCCATGTATGAAGACGTATTTATTTGTGCGAGGTTACGGCGAACTGGTAGAGGGCGCCGCGGGTAAGGACGCAGATTGAATTCCTGGACCGGAACGCGAGCGATCATCGGCTGGATGCGATCTGACCACAGACGATGCGGTGTCCATCCGGGGTGCTGAGACCGAACTCCCTCAGTCCCCATGGCTTGTCAGTTGGCTGCGATGAGACCAGGGCGCCTTTTGCCAAAAATTCCCGATACAGATCATCGACGCCCTCCACATTCCAGTAGGCGAAGTAGGAGTGATTGCCCAGTGCGCCCGCCGGACGCTCATCGACGCACTCACCGAGCATCACGCGGAAGCTGTCTCGAGACAGGAAGCTCCAGCCTTCGGCATTGATCGGCTCCTTGCGGAATCCGAGCACATCTATGTAATAGCTGGTGGACACCGCAAGATCGCGGACAGCAAGGACACACCAGGAGTTGACGATTCGAGCCATACTCCATTGTCTCCTGCTGGCGGGAGGCGGACGGCGGGGCTAAAAAATCCGCCCCAGATTCACCTGCCGCGTCTCACCGCTATGATCGTCGATGCCATCATTATCCGTGTTGACGATCACCTCGCCGCGCTTTGTGATCGCCATACCCTCGACCTTTTCGATGAGGTAGCCATTGCTGGCGAGGAGGCTTGGGACCAGATCGCGCACCAGCGTCTGCTGGGCACGGGTGATCACGTCGAACGTCTGACCTTGTGGCTTGAATGTCACGCCGGCGATCGAAAACGAGCGAATCTCCTTGATGCGCCCATCGGGCCCACCCTGATTGTCGCGTTCAATCACGGCCAGCTTGTCCCTGCCGGCCACCGAGATGTCGGACAGCCCGGTCCAGCCGCCGTTCGGCGAGGTGGGCTGCGCCTTCTGGTAATAGATGAACGTCCACTCGCCCAGGCGAACGTCATAGCGGCCGATCCGCACGTGATGGGCTGGATCGCCCACCCATTCGCGCTGAAACGCCACGTAGACAAACTCGCTTGCACCGCTTCCGTCCACCGCGACGCCTTCAAAGCCAAAGCGCCGCTGTAACGCGTTCACGCTGGCGGGCAGTTCGACGGACTGTTCGATCAGTCCGGCCTGGCTGACGCGCAGAATGCGATTTCTGGTTCTGACAGGCCGCGACGCCTCATCCACGCTGCCGGCGCCTTCGGAAGCCAGCCAGAATCCGCCGCTGGAGCGCGCGGCGATTCCTTCCAGATCGAGGCCAGTGGCAGGCTTGGTCCCATCCATCACAACCGTCTTTTTGGTGATCGCGGCTGGCTGGGTTGCGATATCCATGGTGAAAATCGCGGCCTGGGCAAAGGCGCTGTCGCTGATGCTGTAGAGGATGCGGACATCCTGCGGATCGGCCCCAAGGCCGGAAAGGGCTGCCCAGGTGATGGGGCGGCCGCTGGAATCGTCGGCGGACTGGACATCGGGGTAGGTCGCCGGGCCGTTCACCAGCCGGTAGATCGTAATAGAACCGCGGAATGCGCCGCGAATGTCCTCTTCACCGGTGCTGATAAACAGGTCGCGCGCCGGCAGCGCCAGCAGCCCTTCGGGCCCTGCGCTGGCGGGAAGCGCCTGCACGAATGCCGGAACACCCTGGTTCATGGCGAAGACGCCCACGAAACTGGAACGTTCGGAGGCGGCGAAGATGTATCGCTCCCTCGACGCCGGGTAGTAGGCGGTCTCAACGCCTTCGGTTTCGTTGCCCTTGTTCTCCGAACGGCCTTCCGGATAATGGCCGATGCGGGCCGCGATGTGGTCCATTTGGTTTCCGGAGGCATACAGCACCGCACCGCCTTTGTTGAAGATCGTGAATCCCCGGCTGCCACCGTCCAAGTCCCCTTCGTCAGCGGTGACGAAGGTATCCTTGTCGATCCAGCTTACGCCGTCCGGTTCACGCAGAACCTTGTTCAGGCTCCCCACCAGTTCGATGACGTCATTTTCGTTGGTGTCGATGGCGGAAAGGTTGGTGTCGCCCGCCGGAAAATGCGTGGTGACCGTGCTGGATGCCAGATCCACCAGAACGATGTGGTTGTTTTCCTGGAGCGTCACGACGGCAATGTTGTCGCTGTTGATGTCGACAAACTCGGGTTCCGGGTCAGTGGGAAACTTGCTTGGGATACCGGTCAGCGGGATGGAATTGGTGGTCCAGGAATTGGGGTTGCCGAGGTTCGCGAGGACGACCCGCACCAGCATTCCCGGCGGAGTCTGCGGCGGGGTGCCAAAGGAACCACCGGCGCGCTCACAGTCATCTTCATCCCTGATGGCCGGGAAACCGACACAAAAATCCTCGTTACGTTCGTTCTCGATGGCAATCAGCGCGTAGGCGCGGTCCGGACTTACGGAAACCGAATCCGGCTGCCCGGGTAGGGGGATGGTGCGTACGATGGTGCGCACGGCCAGATTGACGATCACCAGGTTTCCCGAGGGATTGGCGTTGTCACTGCCGGTGTTCACGCCCACCAGGGCGAAATTGCCGGCGACGGCTACGGATGTCGGATCGCCGGGCATCGCCAGAACGCCGGCCGGCTTGGGACTGGCCGGGTTGGAAATGTCGACGAATCCGATGTTTCCGCTCAGACTGTCGGAATAGATCAGCAGGTTGCCGTCTTCGGACGCCGTGACGATCTCCGCCGAGGTTTCCTTGGCGGTGCATGTCCGCAGGTCGTTTCCGGTCTTGTTAAGACACGTGTTGCTCACAACCGGAATGGTGGCGATGCGTTGGAAGCGGTAACTATTGGCTTGGGAAAACGCGGGGCCCGTGGAAAGCGCCAGCGCAAGAGTCACCAGTCCGGTCAATTTGGTGATTGGTTTCACGTTGTTCATTTGCGTAATTGGCGATTGTATGCGGCCAGGATTGCAGCTTGACAACCGCCTGGTTTCGCTTGCGTGAATTTCGGCCGGAACCTGCGGAGGGGAGGGGGTTCAGTTGCCTGCGGCAGCCGTCTTCAAAAAGGCCAGCAGCCAGGCCTGGACCTCAGCCACCTGTTCGGGAATGTTGTTGTGGCCGGTTTCGAGCGCCAGCAGCAACTTCTTCGGCCCGGGGATGACGTTGTAGGCCGAGTACATGGAGGTGGGGGGGCAGGTCTCGTCGTTGAAGCCCCAGGAGTAGATGCCGGGCACCTTGACGCGCCGCGCGAAATTGACGACGTCGTAGTAGCGCGAGGTATCGATCTTGTCCGGGGAGCGGTGTGAGAGCGGGCCCTCGGCACGGAACATGTGCGGCCATCCGCCGGCGCGATTGTGGAGGTAGCCGGTGACATCGGAAAGCGCCGGGTAGTAGGCGGCCAAGCCCCGCACGCGCGCATCCAGCGCCGCGGTAACGATGGACAGCGCGCCACCCTGGCTGCCTCCGGTGACGGCGAGATTGGCGCCGTCCCACTGGGGATGGCTGGTGAGGAAGTCGTTGGCGCGGACGCAGCCGAGATAGGCACGGCGGTAATAATAGCGATCGCGGTTGTCGAGTCCGAAGGTGTTGTAGTTGGCGAGGGCGCCGGCCCCAAGAGAGTCGTAGACGGACTGATCCATGGTGACGGGGATGCCGTGAATGCCCACCTGCAGGGTGATGATGCCACGCGCGGCCAATTCGGCAAGACCGCGATAAGGGCGGACACCGGCGCCGGGAACGCTGAGCAGCGCCGGATACCTGCCGGGCGCCTTGGGCTCGCAAAGCACGCCATAGAAACGCGAAGGCACGGCAGCCATGCCGACGTTCTGGAGATTGAGGTGGTAACAATCGGCCGCGGCGTTGCCATATTCGGGCAGCGGGGTGAGCTTCGCGTCAATGGGCAGTTTGGCGAGCGCGGCTTTGCCGGCGGCCCAGAATTGGTCGAAGCCGGCAGGGTCCTGCTGAGTAGGTTTGATGGATTCCGGCTGAAATGCGGCGGTGGCAAGTCCGCGGTAAGTCTTCCCATTGTGCTCGAGGGTGGCGATGCAGCGGAGGAAGCCGGGATCTTTCATCGTGCCGCCCTCGACGGTGAGACCGGCGGCGGTGAGCGTCGCGGTCTCAGCGATGGTGGGAGGCATCATCTCGGGGCCGATGCGGTAGGTCACCTTGATGCCGGTGAGCGGGTGGCCATCCTGGACGGCAAAAATCCGGAATCGGACCGGCTGGCCGGGTTGATAGATCCAATCGGACCGGTCAGTGGAGACGCGAAGCTGAATAGCGCCGACGCGGTCCTGGGCGGCCAGTGGGAAGGCGAGGAGGGAGAGCAGTGCGAAACGAATCATGGCTTGACTTCACACGATAGCGCGGCGGGCCGGGCGCGTGCCTGGCGCCAGTGTAGTATGGTGATCCCAATGCGCTTCTTTCGAGTCCCCCGCCACGGCGGCAGGCTACACTAACAGGGATCTATGAGGATTATTCGCAAAGTCGCCGTTCTGGGAGCCGGGACGATGGGCTCCCGCATCGCCGCTCACTTCGCCAACGCCGGCATCCCGGCGCTGTTGCTGGATATCGTCGTTCCCAATCAGCCCGATCGCAGCGCGGCCGCCAGGAAGGGTATCGATAGCGCGTTGAAGCTGAAGCCGGGCGGATTCTTCACCAACTCCGCCGTTTCACTGGTGACGCCGGGCAATTTCGAAGATGACATGGATCAGTTGCGCGAGGCGGACTGGATCATCGAAGCGGTGGTGGAAAAGCTGGACGTGAAGCGGGAGCTTTGGGCGAAGGTGGATGCCGTTCGCAACCCCGCCGCCATCCTTTCCACCAACACCAGCGGCATCCCGCTGGCACGCATCGCCGAGGGCTTCTCTGAAAGCTTTCAGCGCAACTTTCTGGGCACGCATTTCTTCAATCCGCCGCGCTATCTGCACCTGCTGGAGCTGATCCCGGGCCCGGCCACCGCCGCGGGCATCCTCGGGTTCGTTTCGGATTTTTGCGACCGGCGTTTGGGCAAGGGAGTGGTGGGGTGCAAGGATACGCCAAACTTCATCGCCAACCGGATCGGCGGCTTTTTTGGGGCAACGATCAACAGGATCACCTTCGAAGATGATTGGACAGTAGAAGAGGTGGACGCCATCACGGGTCCGCTGATCGGCCTGCCCAACTCGGCCAGCTTCCGGCTGCTGGACATTGTGGGCGTCGACGTGATGTATTTTGTGTCCCGCAATCTTTACGACGCGGCGGTGAACGATCCGTGGCGGGAGCGCTTCCAGCCGGCGCCGATTTTGGCGACGTTGATGGAGAAGGGCTGGCTGGGCGAGAAATCCGGTCAGGGATTCTACAAACGGGTGGGGCCGAACCGCGAGATCCACGCGCTGAACTTCAAAACGCTGGACTACGCGCCGGCGGCCAAGGTCCGCTTCCCGTCGGTGGAGATGGCCGGTCAAATTGAAGACTTACCGGCCCGGCTACGCGCCCTGGTGTCCGGCAAGGACAAAGTGGCCACCTTCCTGTGGAAGCTGTTCAGCGACTACCTGATCTACTCGGCGGCGATGGCGCCGGAGATTTCCGACCGCATTGTCGAAGTTGACCGGGCGATGCGCTGGGGCTACGCGCACAAACTGGGCCCGTTCGAGCTTTGGGATGCGCTGGGATTCCGGGAGACGGCCGCGCGCATGGAGGCCGAGGGCAAGGCACTGCCCGCAACGGTGCAGCGGATGCTTTCCTCAGGCGCGACTTCGTTCTACCAGGCGGCCGATACGGGCAGCCATCCACGCACGCTCTGCTTCGATCTGGCGGGCGGGGGGTACCAACCGGTTGAGGAACGGCCCGGGGTCACGGTGCTGACGGATCTGAAGCGGGCGCGGGGAGTGGTGAAGTCCAACCCGGGCGCTTCGCTCATCGACCTGGGTGATGGCGTGCTGGGGCTGGAGTTCCACAGCAAAATGAATGCTCTGGGTGAAGACCAGATCGGAATGGTGTATGCCGGAGTGGAAGAGACCACGAAGAATTTCGAGGCCATGGTGATCGCCAACCAGGGGCAGGACTTCAGCGTGGGAGCGAATCTGGTGCTGGTTCTTCTGGCCGCCCAGGAGGGCGAGTGGGACGAATTGAACGGCGCCGTTCATCGCTTTCAGCAGGCCTGCATGGCCATCAAGTACGCGCCCAAGCCGGTGGTGGTGGCGCCGTTCGGCCGCACGCTGGGCGGGGGCTGCGAAATCTCACTGCATGGGGCGCGGTGCCAGGCTTCGGCCGAACTCTACATGGGCCTGGTGGAAGTGGGCGTGGGCGTGATCCCTGCCGGCGGCGGGTGCAAGGAGTTGCTGCTGAGATTGAAGAACCCGCAGAAGGTGTTCGAACTGGTGGGAATGGCCAAGGTATCGGGCAGCGCCGAGGAGGCCAAGGCTATGGGGCTGCTGAACAGGTCGGATATGATTTCGATGAACTACGAGCGGCTGGTGGCCGACGCCAAGGCTCTGGCGCTTTCGCTGGTTCCGGGCTACACGCCGGGACAGCCGCGGACGGACATCAAGGTGGGCGGTGAAGGCGTGTTCGCGGCGATGAAACTCTATGCCTGGTCGATGCGGCAGGGAAAATTCATTTCCGACCATGATGTCCTGATCGCGGAAAAGATCGCCGGCGTTCTTTCAGGCGGGCGATTGTCAGGCGAGCAGGCGGTGAGTGAACAATACCTGCTCGATCTTGAGCGAGAGGCGTTCCTGTCGTTGTGCGGCACAATGAAGACGCAGCAGCGCATGCAGCACATGCTGAAGACGGGGAAGCCGTTGCGGAATTAGGGCAGCAAGGCAGGAAGACGGGAAGACAGGAATTCAGGGAGATGGAATGCAGGAAGCGGTAATTGTTGATTGTCTGCGCACAGCGGTGGGGAAGAGCGGCCGTGGGGCGCTGCGAAACACGCGTCCGGATGAGATGGGCGCGGCGGTGATTCGTGTGCTGCTGGAGAAGTATCCGCTGATTCCAAGAGATGAAGTGGATGATGTGATCATCGGGTGCGCGATGCCGGAAGGTGAGCAGGGGATGAACATGGCCCGGGCGATCGCATTGCGCGCAGGGCTGCCGGATTCGGTTCCGGGCGTGACCATCAACCGTTTTTGCTCTTCGGGATTGCAGGCGATTGCGATGGCGGCCGACCGCATTCGAGCCGGAGGCGCACAGATCATCATCGCCGGGGGCGCCGAATCGATGTCGCTGATCCCGATGATCGGGCTGAAGTTCGCGCCGAATCCCTGGTTCGTGGACAACCGGCCGGAGCTCTACATGGGGATGGGTCTGACCGCCGAACGGGTGCAGCAGAAGTATGGCATCAGCCGCGAGGAGGCTGACGCATTCGCATTCGCCAGCCACCAGAAAGCGCTGGCCGCACAGGCCGCGGGCAAGTTCGATGAGGAAATTGTCCCGCTGGAGGTGGAGACCACCATGGCAGGCAACGGCAAGGCGGTGACCACCAGAACCACGTTCGCCAGGGACGAAGGCCCTCGCGCCGATACTTCGGTGGAGGCGCTGGCGAAGCTGAAGCCGGTGTTTCTAGAAGGGGGCACGGTGACGGCCGGCAACTCGTCACAGACTTCCGACGGCGCGGCGGCGGCGCTGGTGATGTCGGCGTCGCGGGCGAAAGAGCTGGGCTTGAAGCCGATGGCCCGCTATGTCAGCTTCGCCGTCGGCGGCGTGCCGCCGGAACTGATGGGCATCGGGCCGGTAGTGGCGATTCCGAAAGCGCTGGCGCTGGCCGGGTTAAAAATGGAAGATATCGGGGTGACGGAGCTGAATGAAGCGTTCGCGGTGCAGGCGCTGGCGGTCGCGCGGCAGACCGGGTTGAACATGGATACGCTTAACGTCAATGGCGGAGCGGTGGCGCTGGGCCATCCGCTGGGATGCACGGGCGCGAAGCTGACCGCTACCCTGCTGCGGGAAATGCGGCGGCGCAACGCCCGGTACGGTATGGTGACGATGTGCATCGGCGGCGGTCAGGGCGCCGCGGGTATTTTTGAGCTTCTGAACTAAGGAGGAGACATGGCCGCAGTTGCGACAGCATTGCCGAGGACCAAGGGTGGAGCGTTCCTGCTGGAGCCCCGGACGCCGGAAGAGATCTACTCGCCGGAGGATTTCACCGCCGAACACCACGCCATCGGCCGCACCGCCGATGAATTCTGGCAGAAGGAGATTCTGCCGAACGTGGAGAAGATCCAGCATCATGAGCCGGGCGTGGCGCAGGCGGTGCTGCGAAAGTCGGCCGAACTGGGGCTAGCCTCGATCATCCTGCCGGAGAAATTCGGAGGCATGGAAATGGATCTGGCCTCATGGATGATTGTGTCGGAGCGGCTGTCGCGCGACGGCTCCTATTCGGGCTGGCACGGCGCCCACACGGGTATCGGCACGCTGCCCATCCTTTTCTATGGAACCGAGGAGCAGAAGCAGCGCTACCTGCCGAAGCTGGCGACGGCTGAGATGATTGCGGCGTATTGTCTCAGTGAACCGCATGCCGGATCGGATGCGCTGAACATCAAGACACGGGCCGATCTTTCCGCCGACGGCACACACTACGTGCTGAACGGGCAGAAGATGTGGATCACCAACGGCGGCCACGCGGACCTCTACACGGTGTTCGCCAAGGTGGGAGGAGAGAAGTTCACGGCGTTTCTGGTGGAGCGCGCATGGGCCGGCGTAAAGCCCGGCGCCGAAGAAAAGAAGATGGGCATCAAGGGCTCCTCCACTACTCCGGTCTATTTGGATAACGTCAAGGTGCCGGTGGAAAACGTGCTGGGCGAGGTGGGCAAGGGCCACTATATCGCTTTCAACATTTTGAACCTGGGGCGCTTCAAACTGGGCCCGTTCTCTGTGGGCGGCGCAAAACAGACGTTGCTGACCTGCCTGAAATACGCCAAGGAGCGCAAGGCGTTCGGCAAGCAAATTGGCGAGTTCGGCATGATCCAGCACAAGCTGGCCGAGATGGCGATCCGCATCTATGCGGTGGAAACGATGTCGTACCGCGTGCTGGGAATGATCCAAGCCGCGATGGGCGACTTTTCCTGGTCGCTGCCGGACGCCAGTGAACGGATGCTGAAGGCGGTGGAAGAGTTCGCGGTGGAATGCTCCTACATGAAGGTGTATGGGTCGGAGATGCTGGATTACGTGGTGGATGAAGGCGTGCAGATCCACGGCGGCTACGGGTATCACCAGGATTACGCGGTGGAACGGGCCTATCGCGATTCGCGCATTAACCGCATCTTTGAAGGCACCAATGAGATCAACCGCATGCTGGCCACGGGCATGTTGCTGAAGCGGGCGCAGAAGGGGCAATTGCCTCTTGTGGAAGCGGTGAAGCGGCTGCAGAGCGAGATTCTGGCAGGCCCCGCGCTGGGCGCATCCATGGATGAGAACGCGATGGTGGGCAACGCCAAGAAAGCCGCTCTATTCTGCCTGGGCGTGGCGTATCAGACATTTTTGACCGATTTGGATCAGCAGCAGGAAGTGCTGGCCGGCATCACCGACATCGGCATGGCGGCGTTCGCGATGGAATCGGTCTGGCTGCGCACGCAGAAGCTGGCGGGGATGGGCAAAGGGGAACTGGCGGCGGAGATGAGCGGCGTGTTCGTTCGCGAAGCGATGGAGGATATCGAACGTTCAGCGCGGTATGTGCTCTCGGCGTCGTCGGCCGGCGATGCGCTGCGGACCAACCTGGCGATTCTGAAGCGGTTCACGAGGTTCGAACCGGTGAATTCGGTGGCGGCGCGGCGCAAGATCGCGGCGCGGCTGCTGCAGGCCGAACGCTATCTTGTGTAGCGCCGTGCGGCCGCGCGTCATAGTGCTGGTGGGACTGCCGGGATCAGGCAAATCGACATACGCGGCCAGCCGCGGCTATCGTGTGCTTTCGTCGGATGGGCTGCGGGAAATGCTGCTGGACGACGTGACGGATCAGACCGCGAACATCGCCATCTTCCGCACGCTGCGTTCGCTGCTGGTGACGCGGCTGAAGCTGCGCCGGCCGGTAACGTGTATTGACGCCACGAATCTCACGCGCAAGGAGCGGCGGCCTTACGTGGTGCTGGCTGGAATGTATGGCGCCGACGTCGAGGCCGTGTATTTTGACGTGCCGGCGGCGGTGTGCCGGCAACGCAACCGCGCGCGTGAGAGGAACGTGCCCGAGGAGATCCTGGACCGCATGGCGGCGAAGCTGCAGCCGCCGGGCGAAGCCGAGGGGTTCACAAGGATCACCGTGGTGAGTTGACTAATTGACCGAAGCGCTGGCGAAGTAACCTTTGCGGGCCTGCACACGCAGATCCTTGTTTTTGGCCTTGATCTCCAGCTTGCGGAAGGCGCCGTCTTTGTTGGGGTTGGTGGAGGAGTAGGCGATGGAATACTGGCTGCGCAACTCGCGATTGAGATCTTCGAAGATCATGTCCAGGGTGTATTTGCGGTCCACTTTGTAGAGGCGGCCGCCGGTCTCCTCCGACATACGCTTCAGGTCGCCGTCGCCGGGTGAAAACATGCCGCCGTAGGCGGCCCAATCGAAGTAGTAGATGGAATAGACAATGGCGTCGGACTTGTGGGCTGTGTCGATGGCCTCCCGCAGCTTGACACGGCTGCCCTGATCGACGCCGTCGGTGATCAGGATGACGGCTTTGCGGCCCACCTCGCGCTTCAGTTTCTCATTGGTCGCCAGGTAGACAGCGTCGTAAAGAATCGTGCCGCGGGGCTGGCTGGCGGTGGGGACCGGACCGGGATGCAGGCCGCCCACCTGCGAATTGACGCGCAGTTCGCGAAGGCCCTCATTCAACAGCTTGATGGAGTTGGTGTAGTCCTGCAACAGCTCAGCCTCCGACCCGAAACTGATGAGGAAGGCCATGTCCTTGGGACGAAGCACCTGGCGGAAAAACTGCTCCGCGGCGCGGCGTTCAATCTCGATAAGGTTCTGCTGGCTGCCGCTCACATCCACCAGCAGTCCGATGGTGAGGGGCAGGTCGGATTCCCTGCTGAAGACGCGGATCTCCTGTTCCTTACCGTCCTCATAGACCTTCAGATCGTCCTTGGTCAGGTTGGGGATCAGCGCGCCGCGTTTGTCGCGGACGGAAAAGAGAACGTTCACCAGATCGACGTCCACCTTAATGGTGGGGATATCGCCGGGGGGATCCTGTTTCTGCTGGGCGAAAACGCCCAGGCCCAGCAGTCCACCCGCGATCAGAAACACCAAGCCGCGCATACTCTCCACCATGCCACAATGTCGAATAGGCTTGCGCCTGTCAATAGAACAGACGTGCGGGTGGCATTCGCGTTGCATGCAAAAAGCGCTACGGCATCTTAAGACTTGCGATCCAGTACTGCGCCGCGTGATCGAGCAGGTGGGACCCTGCCGCATCGAATACCGGGAACCGAGCTTTGAAACATTGGTGCGGTCAATTGTTTTCCAGCAGTTGAGTGGAAACGTGGCTCGCGTGATTTTCCGACGGCTGGCGGAGGCGATGCCGGAGGGCGGCCTGACGCCGAAGGCCATCCTGAAGATGCGCGAAGAAAAGATGCGGAAGCTGGGCCTTTCGGGACAGAAGACGGCATACATCCGGGACCTGGCAAAGCAGACGGCCGAAGGCGCGGTAGACTTCCTGAGCCTGGCAAGCGCCTCCGACGATGAGGTGATCGCGGCCCTGACGCGGGTGAAAGGGGTGGGGGTGTGGACGGCGCAGATGTTTCTGATTTTCGCCCTGGCGCGGCCGGACGTGCTGCCGACGGGGGACCTGGGCATCCGCAAGGCGATGCAAAATGCCTATGGCCTGGCCGAACTGCCCAAGCCGCCCGTGATGGAAGAGATCGCCGGGCCGTGGCGCCCGTACTGCTCGGTGGCGTGCTGGTACATGTGGCGAAGCCTGGATGGGGAGGCTGGGATTTGAATATATGTTGCACCTGATTCTGTTCGCGATGACGGCGTCCGGCGCTGAGACGGCCCTGGACCGCTATGTGAAGGCGCCCGACGCGGCGTACAAGTATGAAATCGTTAAGACCATCCCTGGCTCCGGCTTCACGGCGCAGGTGGTGGAACTGACGTCGCAGTCATGGCTAAGCGAGAAGGAAGTGAATCGCACGGTGTGGAAGCACTGGCTGACGATCATCAAGCCGGACACGGTGAAGCATACGACGGGCTTCCTTTATATTGGCGGCGGCAGCAACCGCGACCCGGCCCCGCAGAGGCCGGACGCGTTCATGGCGCAATTGGCGGTGATGACGAATTCGGTGACGGCGGAATTGCGCATGGTGCCGAATCAGCCGTTGTCGTTCGACGGGGAACCGGCGCAGCGCTATGAGGATTCGCTGATCGCCTATGGATGGAACAAGTTTCTGAAAGGCGAGGATGAGCGTTGGCTGGCGCGGTTGCCGATGACCAAGAGCGCGGTGCGGGCGATGGATACGATGGCGGCGGTGGCCAAGGTGGAAAAGTTCGTGGTCATGGGCGGGTCAAAGCGCGGGTGGACGACGTGGACCACGGGCGCGGTGGATTCGCGCGTGGTGGCGATTGTGCCGGCGGTGATTGACCTGCTCAACATCGTGCCCTCTTTTGAACATCACTGGCAGGTGTACGGCTTCTGGTCGCCGGCGATCAAGGATTACCTGGAGAACGACATTATGCGCTGGTCGGGCACGCCGCGGTACCAGGAGATGATGAAAGTGGTGGAGCCGTTCGCCTACCGTGACCGGTTGACGATGCCAAAGTATGTGGTGAACGCGGCCGGCGACGAATTCTTTCTGCCGGACTCATCGCAGTATTACTGGAATGAGTTGAAGGGTGAAAAACTGCTGCGCTATGTCCCGAATACGAAGCATTCGCTGGCGGGGTCGGATGCGCGGGAGACGGTATCGGCGTTTTATTCGATGGTGCTGAACAATCAGCCGAGGCCGCGGTACCGGTTCAAGTTTGAGAAGAATGGTGCGATCAGGGTGGAGACGCCGGATGCGCCGGCGGAGGTGAAGCTGTGGCAGGCCACGAATCCGGAAGCGCGGGATTTCCGGCTGGACAAGATCGGCAAGGCCTATCAGTCCTCTGCTCTGGCGGCTGTGAAGCCTGGGGTTTATGTCGCTTCAGTACCGAAGCCGGTGAAGGGCTGGACGGCGTTTTTCATTGAGCTGACGTATCCAAGCCCGGTGAAGTCTCCGTTGAAGGTGACGTCGGGCATACGGGTTTGGCCGGAGTTGACGTGTTTTGCGGCGCCGAAGCTGGGCAGCGCGAGCGGGCCAGGGCCGTCATCCAACCCGGCTCCGGTGAAGAACGGCAAGTGCGACTGAGGTTGCGGCTCACCCGGCCAGCCGGCCGAGCCTTCCGATGGTGAACAGCAGGCAACGGGGCACGTGGAAGAAGCCCTTATAGGGACCGCCCTTCATCTGATTCGCCGGGTGGCCCTGCCTGTCGCAGTAGCCGAACCATTCACCATATTGCCAGTCCACAAAGGTGCGGAAGGTATACTCATCCAGGCGCTTGAGCCAGGCGAGCCATTTCTCATCCTTCGTTTTCGAATAGGCCAGCGCCAGGGCGTAAATGGCTTCGGTGTGGGGCCACCACAATTTCATGTCCGCCTCAAGCTGGAGAGGAGGCAGTCCGTCGGCATCCATGAAGTAATGGAGTCCGCCGTGTTGGGTGTCCCATCCGCACTCAAGGGACCCCTCGATGACGCCGAGCAGAAAGGGAACTGCGCTCTCATCGCCAAGCGCTTCGGCGGCATGGATGAGAAACCACGCTACTTCGATGGCGCTGCCCGGACACAACAGGCGGGTATCGGGGGAGTCACGATAGCCGGATCCATCCAACGGGAGATTTTCGAGCAGGGTGCGCTTTTCGGGCAGCCAGTGTGCTTTTGCCTGTTCGATGGACTCGCGCAGGATCTGGCGCCAGGTTTCAGACGGATCAATTTCCAGCAGTTCCATCGCCATGGAGGCAATCACCATGATGTCAGCGAGCTGGCGAATGGGACGCTGTCCATCGAGCGCGGGCCGGCCGAGGAGCGAGGGGTCGGCGATCCATTCGTTCACGCGGTGAAAGAGGCGGATCGCCTCAGCGCGGTAGCTCTCCGGCGCAGCGCCTGTCTTGTAGAATTCGGCAAGGGCGAGGAAGAGAAAAAACGCGGAGTAGGGCTTGCGTTGAAGAAAGACCGGCTTGCCATCGGCGGTGAGGCTGAAGTAGCAGCGGCCCTGTGGATCGCGGGCGTGCTTGAGAAGGAAATCGAGGATGGAAGCGGCCGCCGAGCGCCATGACTGTTTCCGCTCCACGGTGTTGTAGAGCTTGCTGAATGTCCAGACGGCGCGGCCGTTCATCCAGACGTACTTGCGAGAGTCAAAGATGCGGCCTTCGCGGGTAAGGCAGGTGAATTGGCCGCCGTGTCCGGGATCGAGAGAGTAGTTCTCCCAGAACGGGACGACGGACTCGAGCAGGTTGCGTTCGTAGCGGGATTTCAGTTCGGCTGGCACACCCCCATGATAGAATCCGAGCAAATGCGATTTTTCGTTGCCTTGCTGCTGCCCATGTTGTGCATGGCCCAGCGGAGGGATCCGCTGGAGTTCTTCGAGACCAAAGTGCGGCCGGTTCTGGCCAAACACTGCTTCTCCTGCCACACGCAGACGAAGCTGGGCGGGCTGGAGATGAGTTCGCGTGACACGCTGCTGAAAGGCGGCAAGTCCGGGGCCGCCATCAATCTGGAAGCGCCGGAGGAGAGCCTGCTGGTGAAGGCCGTGCGGCACACGCATGAGAAGCTGAAGATGCCTCCCACGGGCGATAAGCTGGGGGCGCAGGAAATCAAAGACCTTGTCGCCTGGATCGGGCGCGGGGCGGTATGGCCGGCCACGGGAGCAAAGGCGGCATCCACTTTCCAGATCAAGGAAGAGCATCGCAATTGGTGGGCTTTCCGGCCGGTGGCGAGGCCACAGCCGCCGGCGGTGAACGGCAAGGCATGGGCGCGCACAGCGATTGACCGCTTCATCATGGAGAAGCTGGAAGCCAAGGGATTGAAGCCGGTGGCGGCGGCTCCGAAGAGGGAATGGATCCGCCGGGTCACCTTCGATTTGACGGGGCTGCCGGCAACGGTAGAAGAAGTGGATGCGTTCGTAGGAGACACAAGCGCCGAGGCGCAGGCGCGGGTAGTGGACCGCCTGCTGGCGTCAAAGCATTTCGGCGAACGCTGGGGCCGCCATTGGCTGGACGTGGCCCGCTACTCCGACGATCTGCTGAATTCCACGCAGGATCAGCCGTATGAGAATGCTTTCCGCTACCGGGACTGGGTGATCGAGGCGTTCAATTCCGACATGCCCTACGACGTCTTCGTGAAGGCGCAACTGGCCGGCGACCTGATGGAGGACAGCAAAGCGATGGTGGGCGGGTTGGGCTTCTATGCGCTAAGTCCGCAGTTTCAGGATGACCGCGTGGACGTCACCACCAAGGCGTTCCTGGGAATGACGGTGGCCTGCGCGCAGTGTCACGACCATAAGTTCGACCCGATTCCGACAAAGGACTATTATTCCCTTCTTGGCGTTTTTTCGAGTTCCGAAAATACGGAGTTCCCGCTGGCGCCGGAACCGCAGGTGCGCGAATACAGGGACAGGAAGAAGGCGGTGGACGAGCAGGAGGCGAGGCTCAACAAGTACCTGGAAGACCAGGCCAAGCAGCTTGCCGAAATTCTGGCGAACCAGGCGGCGGATTACCTGCGGGCATCGCGCAAGGTGATTGGCGGTAAGGCGGACGGGAAGCAGACCGCGTCCCAGATGAATCTGGACGCTGAGACGCTGGGCCGCTGGACCAAGTATCTTTCGGGAAAGTTCGACCACCCCTACCTGAAGGACTGGGAGGACGAAGCGAAATTTCCGGCCGAACACTTCCAGAAGCAGCTATTGGATCTTTGGAACGAGCAGAAGGAAATTGAGAACCAGAACTTCATCCGGCTGGGGGGCAGCAACGAACGCGGCAATCTGGCAAGCGCCGATCTGCTTTCCCTGCCCCGGGACAAGTACATTCTGTTTCGCGACGTCTTTTCCGACCGCGGAATCCTTTATTACAAAGCGCCGGCGATTGAGAGGTTTCTGGACGGGCCCTGGAAATCGCACCTGGTGGCGCTGCGGGCGGAACTGGACCGGCGAAAAAAAGCGATGCCGGAGCAGTATCCGTTCCTGCACGTGATCAAGGACCGGGCCAAGCCGCGCAATGAGCGGGTGCGGATCCGGGGTAGCGCGGAGAACCTGGGCGAGGAGGCGCCGCGCCACTTCCTCACGATATTGTGCGACGGTGAGCCTGCGCCATTTTCCAAGGGCAGCGGGCGGCTGGAACTGGCCGAAGCGATAACCAGCCCCACCAATCCGCTGACGGCGCGCGTGATGGCGAACCGGGTGTGGCACCACCTGTTCGGACAGGGCCTGGTGCGCACGCTGGTGAATTTCGGGCAGTTGGGCGAGAAGCCGAGCCATGCGGAGTTGCTGGATCATCTGGCGAGGCGACTGGTGGAACAGAAGTGGTCTCTCAAGTCGCTGATCCGCGAGATTGTCCTCACCAACACGTACGGGCTGAGTCATCAGAACGACGAGAAGAACTTCACGGTGGATCCGGACAACCGGCTGTTGTGGCGTTCGGCGCGGCGGCGGCTGGACATGGAATCGATGCGCGACACGCTGCTGGCGGCAACGGGCGAGTTGGATCCAACCGCGGGCGGCAAGCCGCAGAAGCTGACGGAGGAAAAGAATCTGCGGCGCACGGTGTACGGATTCGTCAGCCGGCGGAAGTTGGACGGCACGCTGGCGCTGTTTGATTTTCCCAATCCGAATTCGATGTCGGAGCAGCGGGTGGAGACATCCACACCGCTGCAGCAGCTTTATTTTCTCAACAGCAGGTTTGTGCAGGACCGCGCGGGGGCGCTGGCGGCGAAGCTGGAACGCGAGGCGACCGGCGATGCGGCGCGGATCAAACGCGCGTACCGAATTCTGTTTTATCGCGATCCGTCGAAGGAAGAGCTGGAATCCGGACTCGCGTATCTGAAATCAGGCAATCAAGCATGGCCTCGCTATGCGCAGGTTTTATTGGGCTCCAATGAATTCCTCTATTACTAGACAAGCCTCTATTGCCAGGCAAACAATGACGCGGCGCGATGCGCTGGCGGCAATGGGTTCAGGCTTCGGCCTGCTTGGACTGGGCACCGCGATGTCGGCCGCCACGGCCGCGCCGCGCGGTCCGCACTTTACGCCGAAAGCCAAGCGGGTGATTTACCTGTTTCTCAATGGGGGGCCGTCGCAGGTGGACACTTTCGATCCCAAGCCGATGCTGACGAAGTATCACGGCAAACCGGCGCCCAGCGGGAATCTGAAGACAGAGCGCAAGACGGGCACGTTGTTGGGGTCGCCGTTCCAGTTCCAGCGCCGCGGCAAGAGCGGACTGGAGATCAGTGAGATCTTCTCCGAGTTGGGCAAACACGCCGACGAGCTGTGCGTGATCCGGTCGATGCATACGGAACGGCCAAACCATGAGCCGTCCCTGTTCATGCTGAATTGCGGGCACGTGCTGCCGGGCCAGCCATCGATGGGCTCATGGTTGAACTACGGGCTGGGCACGGAGAACCAGAATCTGCCGGGCTATGTGGTGTTGTGCCCGGGTCTGCCGGTGATCGGCCCGCAGTTATGGTCGTCCGCGTATCTGCCGGGTCAATACCAGGGCACGCATATCCCGAACAACGAAGTGGAGCCGGACAAGCTGATTCAGCACCTTCGCAACCAGCAGCTATCGCTTGATGAGCAGCGGCGGCAGCTTGATCTGATGGCGAAGCTGAACCGCATGCACGCCAGCAGGGAAGGCGGCGATCCGCAATTGGAGGCGCGCATCGAATCGATGGAAACGGCCTACCGGATGCAGGGCGAGGCGTTGGACGCCTTCGACATCGGCAAGGAACCGGAGAAGGTGCGGGAGCGATACGGCGACGGCGCATTCGCCCGCGGGTGCCTCATCGCCCGGCGGCTGGTGGAGCGGGGCGTGCGCATGGTGCAGGTCTACTTTGGCAACGGCCAGCCGTGGGACAACCACGACGACATTCTGATTCACAAGAAGCTGGCGGGTGAATCGGACAAGCCGATGGGCGCGCTGCTGGAGGATCTGAAACAATCGGGCCTGCTGGAGGAGACCATCGTCCTGATCGGGGGTGAGTTCGGACGCACGCCGTCGGTGGAGGTGAGCGGGTTGGTGCGCGTGCAGAACGGGCGCGATCACAACAATCACGGATTCTCGGTGGCGCTGGCGGGCGGCGGATTCAAAGGGGGCTTCGCCTACGGGGCAACGGACGACTTCGGCTTCAAGGCGGTGGACAAGCCTGTGCATCCGCACGATCTGCACGCGACGATGCTGCACCAGTTGGGGCTGGACCACACGCGGCTCACCTATCGCCACAGCGGTCGCGACTACCGGCTGACCGATGTCGCGGGCAATGTGATCCGCGATATCCTGGCTTAGGCGTTACAATTCGAAGTCAACATGAATCACTACATCGTCTTCGGTCCGCAAGGATCGGGAAAAGGAACACAGAGCCGTCTGCTCTGCGACGATTACGATCTGGTTCATATCTCGATCGGGGATATTTTCCGCTGGCACATTTCGCATCACACGAAGTTGGCCGCGCGTGTAAAGAGGATCACCGACGCGGGATTGCTGGTACCGGACGAA
>JANRLE010000340.1:0-3463 GCA_033762895.1 Bryobacteraceae bacterium
CAGTATGGGTTCCTATCCGCGCTCCAATCGAGATAGTTCACCACAAACAGATCCACAAGGCCGTCACGGTCATAGTCCAGCCACGCCGCGGCCACCGCCCAGTATGGGCTTCGGATTCCCGCTTTGGCCGTCACATCTACAAAACCCTTCCCTGCCACGTTGCGATAGAGTAAGTTGCGCCGATAGCCGGCGACGAACAGGTCCACAAATCCGTCGTTGTCGTAGTCGGCGGCCGCGGCGCCCATCGAGTAGCCTTCTCCGGCGGCGCCCGCGCTCACCGTCACGTCCTGGAACTTCCAATCGCCCTGGTTGCGATACAACCGGTTATGGAAACGGGCCGATTCCTTTTTCATAGACGGCAGGGCGGCGCCATTGGTGAAAAAGATGTCAGTAAGTCCGTCGTTGTCGTAATCAAAGGCGGCCACGCCGCCCGGCATCGTGGCCAGCAGATGCTTCTGCGGTGTGGGACTGTGCTGCAGAACGAAGTGGATGCCAGCCGCCCCGGCGGCGTTCTCAAAACGTATCGGAGGCGGAGCCTCGCGCGCGGCTTGGGGCCGGTTGCCCTCCACTCCCCCGGATCGGAGCTGATCCAGCAGCCGCCGCGCACCATCGTGGTTGTTGATTCTGACGGCCGATACAAGGCTGGCCTCGGCTTCCCTGGCGCGATCGAGGTCCAGCAGCGCGCGGGCGCGGTGGAAGTGCGCCTCAGCCGAATCCGGCTGCGCGTTCAGGGCCCTGTTCAGCCGCTCCAGGGCTTCGCTGGCGCGGCCGGCTTTAAGCAGCAGCGCTCCGGAGTTGAGCAGGGCTTCCGTGGCGCGGCGGGGATCGTGGCGAATCGATTCGTCGAAGGCGGCAAGCGCTTTGCCGGGCTCATTGCGCTCGGCATAGATGAGGCCGATGAGGTTGTGTACACGATCCGGCCCCTCACCCAGTTCCAGCGCGCGTCCGGCATGCGAGAGGGCCTCGTCGAACTTACCCGAAAGAAACTGGATGCGCGCCAGGTAGAACCAGGGTTGGTGACGCTTGGGATGCCTTCTTGCCGCGTCCCGGAAGACTGCCGCCGCGGCTGGTTTGTCGCCCGACAACTGGCGGCACAGGCCCAGCATCAGCCGCATGGACAGGTCTTCGGGATGGGCGGCAAGATGTTGTTCAAGCTCCGCCGCCGCGGCATCGAATTTCTTCTCGCGATACAGCCGGGTGGCCGAATCGCGATGCGATTGCTGCGCTTCACCGCACAGCGCGGCCACGGCCATCAGCGCCACCAGTGTTCGCAAACTCTACCTCCGGCGCAGAGAGACACGGATCATCTCTTCATCATTGCGCACGATCACGTGGCCGTTGGCGAATGCCGGATGAACCCAGTTCACCGCGCCCAGTTCGCGCCGCGCGCCAGGCTTCGCCGTGGGCCGGATGATGTTGGCGCGGCTGATTTCTTCGAATCCCTTACGGCTGAGGAGTCCGATCACCAGATCGCCGCGATCGGTGTGAAACAGGTAACGGCTGCCATTGCGCACGATGAACGCGGTGGAATAGCGCGCCCGTTCCCGCGTGAGTTGCAACGTTTCCCACACCCGCTTTCCCGTGCGCAGATTGAGGCAGCGCAACTCACCATAGGCGCAGACACCGTAGATGAATTCGCCGTCGATTACCGGCGTGTTCAGCGCCGCGTGCAGCGTATCGCTTTGCACCTCGTTGTCGCTCATCCCGCGCCAGATCAACTCACCCGATTCCAGGTTCAATAAGCGCGCGCCCTGGAAGAATGCCGATACCAGGACGAACCCGTTGGCCACCACCGGCGTGCCGATCGGCGTATTGAACCGGATCGGAAAGGCGTGCTCCCAATCCACGCCGCCATTGCGTGGATTGACCAGCGAAACTCCGCCCGCGTGCCAGACGACCAGCCGTTCGCCCCTGGCCGTGCGTGTAAGTATGGGCTGCGAGTATCCGCGCTCGGAATCGGAAGAAAGCGCCCGCCATTGTTGCTTGCCCGTAAGCTTGTCAAGCGCGATGAGCTTGGCATCGGGACGCCCGCCGGCGACGATGATCAGATTGCCGCCATCCACGATGGGCGCGCATGAGGTCCCCCAGTTTGTCTGCTCCGCGCCATAATCCCTGGCGTAGTTTTTTTGCCAAAGGACCCCGCCATCGCTCACACGCAGGCACAGCAGATCGCCTGCCGCGCCGAGCACATAAACGCGGTCCCCGTCCACCGTGGGAGTGGCTCGCGGGCCGCCCGGGTAGTCCAGCCCGCGGTAATTCGCCGGCCATTCGGCCTGCCACAGGATCTTGCCGGTTCGTTCCTCCACGGCAAGCGCGCGCTCGATCCCGTCCGCGTAGTCCGTGACGAAGACGCGGCCATCCGCCACGCTGGGGCCCGTATAGCCGCCCCGAATGGGGATGCGCCAACTTACCGGCGGACCGGTTTCCGGGAAGCGCTCCACCAGTCCGGTCTCGTTCCAGACGCCGGTGCGGCCGCGGCCGCGCCATTCCGGCCAGTCTTCGGCCAGGAGGCTGCCGGCGATGATAATCAGCGTGAGGACGGTCCGCATACCGCAGTATAGTTGAATCGTATATCCGCGCCAGAAAGAGCAGGTCCTGGACGATGAGCTGTTACCCGGATTTGAGATCCGCGTATCCGAATTGTTCGAAGACATCGCCTAACCCCGCTTGCGCCCCTTCGGCAGCCGCCAGCCATTCGATTCCGGCTGTTCCACCGTTTCGGTCACGTTCCCCAGCCCGAACCGCACGTGCTTGCGCATCGCCTCTCCGGCCTTCAGCACATCGCCGGCCACCAGCACCTTCGCCAGATCGGAGTGGAAATTCGCGGGCAGCGCCGTGCGGTTCACCACGGTGTCGAACAGCCAGTTAAAGACCAACACCTGTTCCCGCTCGATGGTCTCTCTGAGCAGTGCGCATCCCGTGCAGGCGGCAACGAACAGGTGAAACTTCATGTGATAGGTGCGAACGGAGAACAGGAAGTCCGTCTCCACCTCCCCCTCGGCGCAGCAGTCGTAGAGCTGATCCAGGCGCCGGGCCATGCGCTCCAGTTCCGCCTTCTGCTCTTTGGTCGAATTTTCCACGAATAGACGAGCGGCCTGGGTCTCCAGGGCTTCGCGCAGCGTATAGCGCTCCAGCACATCCTGACGGCCAGGCACGCGCACACGGGTTCCCACGCGGGGCTTGCTTTCCACCAGCCCATCGTGCTCCAGCCGCTGCAGCGCTTCTGAGACAGGCAGGAAGCTCATCCCCAATTCCACCGCCAGTTTTCTTCGCGGCAAAGCCGAGCCCAACGGATATTCCCCGCGCAGAATCTTGTCCCGGATCTGTTCATAAGCCTTGTCCGCCAATGTCGCCGCAGCTTTGGCCGTTCGCCGCCCCGTTCGCATACGCTCATCAGAATATCAGTGTTACCATCGGCCACTGTGAACAACGCCATCCAGCTTGTGATATGGGATGCCGCGGA
>JANRLE010000341.1:0-24160 GCA_033762895.1 Bryobacteraceae bacterium
TTCCGCGCCGGCAACCTTCTGTTTCTCATGATGAGCGACATCAATGAGCCGTCGCAGAAGATCGGGCGCGGTACGCTGGGCGGAAATCCCGGAGGCGTGGTCACGGGCGAAACCTTCGAATGGTGGAAGAAGATGGTGGAGCGAAACCGCGATTCCATCATTATTTCCGCGCATCACTACATGCTCAAGAACACGACCGTGGCCAGCGGCGAGTGGGAGGGAATGCGCAAGGATGCCGAGGGCAAATGGCGGTCGCACTATCACGGATATTTTCCGCAGGGCAGCCCGCGCGGCGCGTCCTATCTTTACTGGGTGGATGGCAGGCCGGACGCGCAGGCGTTTGAAAACTACCTGGCGTCGAACCCCGGGGCGATCGCGCTCTGGATGGGCGGACACACCCACACGCACCCTGACGACACCTACGGAGGAAAATCGCACTTCGAAAAGAAATGGGGCGCGCACTTTCTCAACGTGTCGGCCTTGTCCAGGAACCATGGGCGTACGAACGTGCCGATGAGCCGCCTGTTGACCATTCGCGGCAACCAGGTGCGCGTACAGTGTTACCTGCACACCTCGCAGCACGCGCCGCAAGGTTGGTACGCCAAGGCGGAGCGCACGTTTCTGCTCCCCAAACCCTTTCGCCGGAAGATCTGATGATGACTTTGTTCCTGCTGGCATTGCCGCTCGTGGCGGCCGTCACCGTGGATGATGTGATGAAGTTCCGTTCCGCGGGCCAGCCGGCGATCGCACCGGACGGCAGGCAGGTGGCCTATGTGGCCGATGGCGCAGTGTGGGTGGCCGACGCCTCCGGACGCGCGTCGATGATCCACCAGGGCAGCGCGCCGGCGTGGGCCTCCGATGGCCGCCGGCTGGCCTTCCTCCACGATGGACAGCTTTGGGTGGGAACACCGCCTGCGCCACTCACCAGGGAGTCCCAGCGGATTGACCGGTTCCGATGGTCGCCCGACGGTTCTCGAATCGCCTATCTGATTCCACTGCCGCCCGCGCGCCAGGCCGGACCCACGGTGGTGGGGGAAAACGATGTGCTCCGCAATCAGATCAAGGTAGTGGAGGTGGCCACCGGCGCGGTCAAGGCAGTGACATCGTCCCAATATTCGGCGCTGGGCTATGAACAGTGGTTCCCGGATGGATTCGACTGGTCGCCGGACTCCCGGCGTATCGTGTTCACCAGGCGGCCCCATGCCGCCGCGGGCAGCCATCACCAGGGCGAGGTGGCCATCATCGATGCCGGCGGAACAGACCTGCAAACCGTGGTGGAGCGCCCGGGTTATGACGGCTTTCCGCGCTGGTCACCCGATGGCCGCGCGATCGCCTTCATTTCCACGGGCCGTTATGACTGGGTGCGAATTTCGAATCTGTTTCTCCTTGATTTGGGGACGCGGCAGGTGCGGAATGTCTCGCCGGAGTTTGACGAGAGCGTGAAGGAGTTTCACTGGACGGCGAATGGATCGAGTATCTACTTCGTGGCGGCGCAGGGCATTGCCACACATTTGTTCGCCGCCAGCACCAGCACCGGCGCCATTCGCCGCATCAGTTCTGGCGACGGCGTCATCTCCGATCTGTCCATCACACCCGATGGCCGCCATTGTGCCTTTGTCCGCCAGAACGCCTCGGATCCGCCGGAAATCTACGTCTCGCCTCTCACTGAATGGAATCCACGCCGGCTGACCAGCTTCGCTGCCGCTTATACGAAGAACTGGGCACAGGTTGAGACGGAGGCCGTGCGCTGGAAGAGCTTCGACGGCATGGAGATCGAGGGCATCGTGCACAAGCCCGCCAGATACCAGCGAGGCACATCCTATCCCTTGCTGGTGATCCCGCATGGCGGACCGCACGCCGTGATGACGAACACGTTTCCGGCAGGCGAGACGCGGCTGTTCGTGGAGCGTGGATGGGTGGTGTTCCGCCCCAATTTCCGCGGCAGCGGCGGCTATGGTGAGCGATTCCTGCGCGCCAATCTTTACGGATGGGGCCTCGGTGATTACCAGGATGTGATGACCGGCGTCGATCACCTGATCGCGCTTGGGCTTGCCGATGCCGATCGGCTCGCGATTTCCGGAGCTTCCTACGGCGGCTACATGACGGCGTGGACCATTTCCCAGACCAGCCGATTTAAGGCAGCCATTGCCGGGTGCGGCATTACCGATGTGGCCAGCTTCATCCGCACCACCGACGTGCCCGACCGCTTCGAACACTATCTGGGCGCCGATGACCGGTTGTACGCGCGCCATTCGCCTATGACCTACGGCGCGAGCATCCGCACGCCCACCCTGATCTGGCATGGCGATCGTGATGAACGGGTGCCGCTGATGCAGTCCCGCCATCTCTATACGCAGTTGCTGAAGAACAAGGTGCCCACGCAGTTGGTGATCTACCACGGCGAGGCGCACGGAGCCAGGCGCGCCGACGTGCGCAGGGATCTGCTGGAGCGCGAGTTGCGCTGGCTGGAGCGATGGGTGCGTTCCACGCGGTAAGGTGATTTCGCCGGGTGGATGAGAGGAGTACCGGCTGTACACGTCTCTGCTACAGCCGTATTCTGGCAGCGAGGCTGTACAACCCATGAAGACACTGCTGCTATTCACCGTGGTCCCGGTTTTTTGTTTCGCTCAATCCATCGGGCAGCTCGGCATGTCCGCCGCGGGCGGATCAGCCGCCGGGGCCGCTGGAAAGAAGGTGAGTGACGGATTCGACGCCGTGATGAAGAAGGGCTCGAACATCCTGGACGGCGCGGCGAAAACCGGCAAGCCGAAACGGCAGAAGCAGCGTGTCGCTCCGCTGGTTCCTCCGGAGCCGAGCTTCCCGGGAGCCACGGCGGCGGCCGATCCTTCTTCCATCGCCAGTGCGCCCGCGCACGCGCCCCGGACTTCGGCGCCCGTCTATCGGCCCAGGCGCGAAACCGGTGGACAGATCGATCTGGCGGCTTCAATGGCCAGTCTGATGATCCCGCAGCCGGCCCGGCCCGCGCCGGCCGAACAACTGCGTTCGATCGAAGTGGGAAGCTCTCGCGACGCGCTGATCGGACAGGTGGGAAAGCCGGCCGGCCGCATCACGATGTACGATGAGCGCGGTTTGGTGGAGGTCTACTCGTTCCGCGAGGGACGCTCCCATGTCGGTTCCGTACGGCTGGTGAACGGCACGGTCACCGAAGTTAAGCTACCATGAACCATCGCCACCGATGGATACTACGCCGCTCCAAGACCTGACCGTACTCGATTTCTCCCACGCGCTCGCGGGACCTTATTGCACGATGCTCCTGGCCTCCTATGGCGCCAGTGTCTACAAGGTGGAAGGCACCGGACACGTCGACATGGGCCGGACCTGGGGCCCTCCGTTTCAGGGAGGCGAGGCTTCCTACTTCCTTGGTATCAACGCCGGCAAGCGCGGCCTGGCCATCGATTTTAAGCATCCGCGCGGCCGCGAGTTGTGCCTGAAACTGGCCGCGCGCGCTGATGTGGTAATTGAGAATCAACGGCCCGGGTTGATGAAAAAAAACGGGTTAGGTTATGACGATCTGGCAAATCTCAACCCTCGCTTGATCTACTGCTCCATCTCCGGCTACGGGCAGAACGGTCCCTCGCGCGATGATCCGGCGATGGACCTGATCCTGCAGGCAAACTCCGGATTGATTTCCGTCACCGGCACACCGGGTGGAGAACTCGCCCGCTGTGGCCATTCCGTCGCCGATATCACCGCCGGCATGTTCGCGCTCATTGGTATCCTGATGGCGCTCGAAGTGCGGCACAAGACCGGGCGCGGGCAATATGTCGACGTGGCCATGCTGGACTCGATGATCTCAGCGATGGCTTCCAATTATGCCTACCTTTTCGGATCCGGCATCGTGCAGGGACCGCAGGGGACGGCCTTCGCCACCATCGTGCCTTATCGCACCTTCAAGACCCGCGATCGCGAGATTACCGTTGCGGTGGCCAGCGAGAAGCTGTGGGAGGCGTTTTGCCGGGCCATTGAACGGCCCGGGCTGACCCGCGACCCACTTTACGAAACGAACCCGAAGCGCGTGGCCAATCGCGACACTTTAGAGCCGATGCTGTGCGAAATCTTCAAAGCGCAGCCTGCGGCGCATTGGCTGGATAGGTTTCGAACCGTTGGCGTGCCTTGCACTTTGGTCCGTAATCTTCAGGAAGTGGCTGATGATCCACAGGCGGCGGCGCGCGGAATGTTCCCCGTGGTGGAGCATGCCACGGCGGGACCTGTGCGGGTGACCGGACTTCCAGTGAAACTTTCAGAATCGCCGGGCCGTGTGAGCCAGGCCGCACCGCTGCACGGACAACATACATGGGAAGCGCTGGGCGCCCTGCTGGGGCTGGATGAGGACACGCTGCGCGCCCTGGCGGCCGATGGCATCATTGGACCCGGCCGGTGATCCGCCCGGCTACCATTTCTGCACGGTCTGCTTTTCCACCTTCGCCTCATCGATCTCGATTCCGAACCCTGGCCGGTCCGGCAGATCGATTTTCCCCTGCACCGGCCGAAGCTGGTGCTTTTCAAAGAAGTAATAGGACCGCATCTTGGTGATGAGGTATTCCACCAGCGGACACGTCATCGGTGACTGGCTGGCCACCACGTGCAGCGCCGCATGCAGGCTGTGCCCGTGCGGAATCACCTGGGCATCATAGAGCGAAGCCAGCGAACAGATCTTCACCAGTTCACTCACACCTCCGCACCACTCCGGATCGGCCTGCACAACGGTAATCGCCCCGGCCTTCAGGTACTCGTGCGCGTGCCAGCGCCCGTAAAAGTGCTCGCCTGAGGCCACCGGCACGCTGCTGGCCCGGCGCAAAGCGGCGAAACTTTCGATCTTCTCAATCGCGAAGGCTTCCTCGATCCAGCGCGGCCGGTACTGTTCCACGTCCTTCACCCAGCGGATGGCGAATGCCAGGTCCCATCCCATAAAGGCATCGAACATGATTTCCACTTCAGGCCCCAATGCCTCACGCAGATTGCGGACCATCGCCACGCTCTTCTGCAAACCGCCGGCGCCGTCGCCCGGCCCATACGCCATGAACCACTTCTGGTGGCGGAAGCCTTCGGCTTTCAGCTCCACGCATTTTCGGCGAAGCGGTTCGGGCTCTATGGAAAAGCCCAGGCAGCTTCCGTAGGCTTCCACTTTGGCCCGCGTGGGGCCGCCCAGCAGGCGGTAAACCGGGGCTTCAAAGTAGCGGCCGCGCAGATCCCACAGCGCGTTATCGATGGCGGAAATCGCCATCATGAAATGGCCGCGGGTGGAATGGCGGTTCAGACGGTAAAGCTGGTCCCACAGCGTTTCCCCGGCCAGGGCGTCCTTGCCCGTCAGGAACGTGCGGAACTGCTGGTCGATGACGATGGCGGCTTCCTTGTCCACTGGTCCGTAAAGGCCATCGGCGCCGGCATCGGTTTTCAGCCGCAGGTAGAAGGCCGACGCCGGAATGACGCCGCGAGTCGGCGAGGGGTTCTCGCGGTAGGGCTTGGGACGAAGCTCGTCGTAGATATGAAGCGGGTTCACCTGGAACTGGCGATCGGCGCCGGCGACGGCTTCGCGCCGCCCCTCCAGCCTGACGATCTCCAATTCGCGGATCGTCGCTTTGGCCGGCTTTCCGAGCAAGGGCATTGTACCCAGCAGTGTCAACGCGTCGCGCCTGCGCATTCCCGAATTGTACTGCTACAATTTGCCTTCATGTTTCGCAAGGTTCTGGTGGCTAACCGCGGCGAGATCGCGGTTCGCGTGATCCGCGGGCTAAGGGAGATGGAGATCGCAAGCGTGGCCGTCTACTCCGATGCCGATCGCGGTTCGCTTGCGGTGAGAATGGCCGACGAAGCCGTCTACGTGGGCCCGGCGCCATCCACGGAAAGCTATCTGCGCGTGGACCGGATCCTCGACGCCGCGCGGGCCACAAATGCCGAGGCCATCCATCCCGGCTACGGATTCCTCAGCGAGAACGCCGATTTCGCCCAGGCCTGCGAGGATTCCGGCATCACCTTCATCGGCCCGTCTGCCGATTCCATTCGCCGCCTGGGATCGAAGACCGCCGCCCGGCAGCTTGCCAGGGCCGCGGGCGCGCCCATCGTTCCCGGAGTGGAAGAAGCCGTGAGCGATGGCGCCGAAGCCCGCCGTATCGCCCGCGAGATCGGATTTCCCGTTCTGTTGAAGGCGGCCGCGGGCGGGGGCGGCAAGGGTATGCGCCGCGTGGACCGGGAAGAGGATCTGGAGGGCGCGCTGCGCGACGCATCCAGTGAAGCGGAACGATCGTTCAAGAACGGGGAAGTGTACATCGAAAAACTGGTGGTGCGGCCGCGCCACATCGAGATTCAGGTGCTGGGCGACCGGCATGGCAATCTCATCCACCTGGGCGAGCGCGAATGCTCCCTGCAGCGCCGCCATCAGAAGGTGGTGGAAGAGTGTCCTTCTCCGGTCATGCTGGCCTATCCCGAACTTCGCCATGCCATGGGAGCGGCGGCGTTGAAAGTAGCGGGCGCCGCCGGCTATTACAACGCCGGCACCTGTGAGTTTCTGGTGGACGAAGACCGCAACTTCTACTTCCTGGAGATGAACACACGGCTGCAGGTGGAACATCCCGTCACGGAATTGGTGACAGGCCTGGACCTGGTGCGGCTGCAACTGGAGATCGCCGCGGGCCAGCGCCTTGCTCTGCGGCAGGAAGACGTGACATGGCGCGGTTCGGCCATTGAGTGCCGCATCTACGCCGAGGATCCCGATCGCAACTTTATGCCCTCTCCCGGCAAGCTGGTGCAACTGCGTGAGCCTTCCGGACCGGGCGTGCGCCTGGATTCGGGCGTCTATCCCGGTTGGGTGGTGCCCATGGATTACGATCCGCTGCTGGCGAAGCTGGCCTGTTGGGCCGAGTCGCGGCCCGCCGCCATCCGGCGCTCTCTGCGCGCCATCGGCGAGTATGCCATCGGCGGCATCCATACCAACCTCGAGTTCTTCGGCCGCATCCTTGCCGACAGCGAGTTTGAGGCCGGGCGATTGCACACCGGGTTCATCGATGATTTTCTGAGCCGCACAGCTCCACTCGGGCATTCCGATGATCTGCTGGATGTGGCTGCCATCGCCGCCGCCTTTCACGCGACGCAGGAGAGGGCTGCCGTGCCGGCGGTGGCGTCTACCGATTCGCGATGGCGCGCGGCGGGTATGCTGGAGTTACTACGTTGAAACGAATCGTCCGTTATGGTGGCAGGGAACTCACGCTGGAGTGGGCCGTTGCGGGTGAGCAGGTTGTGGCGGTGGTGTCCGAAGAAGGCGCCGGGCGGGCAACCGAGGTGTCGGTGAGGCAGGTGGAGCCCGGTGTCTATTCCATCCTGCGCGGCGCCCGCAGCTATGAGGTCCGCGTGATCGAGCGCGTGGTCCAGACCGCCGGCCGGGCGTTTGAGATCGATGTGATCGATCCCCGGGCGGCTTCGGCGCGCAGGGCCGGCTTCGGCAAGGACGGCCGTCAGGAGATCACCGCTCCCATGCCCGGCAAGATCGTGCGCGTGCTGGTGGAAGAAGGCGCTACCGTGGAAGAGGGCCAGGGCCTGGTGGTGGTGGAAGCGATGAAGATGCAAAATGAAATGAAGGCGCCCAAAGCGGGCAGGGTGATCGCACTGGCCGCGCGCGCCGGCGCCAGTTGCACCGCCGGCCAGGTGCTGGTCACGTTGGAATAAGATGCCGGCCGAAACAGTTTGTCCTATTTGCGGCGGGTCGGGTTGGCGCGTTCAGGAACGCGACGGACTGACCGGTGCGGAACGCTGCGAGTGCTCCAAGGCGGCCGATGTGGCCGTGAATTCGCGCAACGCGGGCATTCCGCCGCTATACGCCAACGCCGGGTTCGACAATTTCATGCTTCCTGTGGGCAACCCCACCGCTTACAATGCCCTGGGGCAGGTGCTCACTACGGTGCGCTCCTACGCCCGCGAGTTTCCGGCCGTGGACAAGCCGGGGCTGCTGTTGATCGGCGATCCGGGTTCCGGTAAGACACACCTCGCCATCGCGGCCCTCAAGAGCATCCTGGCCAAAGGATTTCAGGGCCTGTTTTTCGATTACCAGAACCTGTTGGACCGCATTCGCTCCGGCTACGACGCGGCCTCCGGGCAAAGCGACAAGGAAGCCTACCGCACGGCGCTGGAGACTGAGGTGCTGTTGTTGGACGATCTGGGCGCGCACCGCGTCACCGATTGGGTGGAGGATACGGTGACCTCGATCATCACCTGGCGCTGCAACAACCGCAAGGCTACCATCGCCACCACGAATCTGGCCGATAGCGATGCCGGGACTTCGAATACACAGGGGCGCATCACGCTGGGTGAGCGCATCGGCATGCGCGCCCGCTCCCGTGTGTTTGAAATGTGCAAGGTGGTGAAGATGCCGCTGATTGAGGATTACCGTATGCGGCGGGTACGCTAACCGGGGCGTTCGCAGTATTCCTTTGTGGTGCGGTGGCGGTTGGCAAACATCGTCCGGAGCTGAAGTTTCACGGCCCATCCGGCCAGCCAGTGGGAGACCGGCGCCAGCGGCAGCGAGTATTCGATGGCGTCGGTGAGCCGCGTGCCGCCATTCTCTTCGGCGAAGCGATGCTCATGCCGCCAGCGCTGGAATGGCCCGCGAATCTGCTCGTCCACGAAGAAGCGAAGCCGCTCATGGTCTACGTGCAGCGCAAGCCAGCGCACTTTCAGCGGACCTAGCACCGGCGCGCGAAACTCCACCCTCGCTCCGGTTTCCAGTCCGCCCTTTCGGGAGACCACTTCGGTGCCTGGAGGGGCCAGCAGGCGCAGTACGTCCTCCCGTTCATGGAACGCCCACACCTTTTCCAGCGGCGCGTCGATCCAGCTTGTGAACTCAAAATGCGGCATGATGGGCGGCTCCGTTGTACACTGGGCAGTTTATACGATGATCCTGGAACTGCGGGCGATCCAGAAGCGCTTCGGTGGAGTGGTCGCCCTGAAGAACGGCAACCTTCGCGTGGAACCGGGCGAAGTGCATCTGCTGCTGGGAGAAAACGGGGCCGGCAAGTCGACGATGATGAAGATCGTCGCCGGGCTCTACCATCCCGACGCGGGCCAGATCCTGTGGAAAGGCGAACGGGCCAGCTTTTCCAATCCCTCTGATGCGGCAGCCATGGGAATCGCCATGGTGCACCAGGAATCCCTGCTGGCGCCGCACCTGTCTGTGGCCGAAAACATTTTCATGGGGCGCGAACCGCGGCAGCCTTTCGGCTGGGTGAACCGCGCAAAGATGGTGGAGGCGGCGCGCCGGCTCATCGCCGAACATCGCTTTCCCCTTCAAGCCGAGTGGCGCGTGGACCGCCTCAGTCCGGCCGGCAAGCAACTGGTGGAGATCTGCCGCGCGATTCAACATGGCTCCAGCCTGCTGATCTTCGACGAACCCACCAGTTCGTTATCGGAGTCCGAGACCAAGGAAGTTTTCCGCATCGTCCGGGAGTTGAAGCAGCGCCAGATGGCGGTGATCTACATCACGCATCGCATGGAGGAGTTGCGCGCCGTAGGCGACCGGGTGACCATTCTGCGCGACGGCGAGACGGTGCATACCAGCGCGCTCAGTGAAATCTCCAACAACCAGATCATTCAACACATGGTGGGGCGCGAGATCGGGCAGATCTATCATCGCGACCCGCTGCCGCCGGGTGAGGAACTGCTTCGGGTGGAAGGGCTGACACGGCAGCCGCTGCTGGACGGAATTTCCCTTTCCATCCGGGCCGGGGAAATCGTAGGACTTGCCGGGCTGGTGGGCGCCGGGCGCACGGAGCTTTGCCGCGCCATCTTCGGATTGGATCCCATTGACTCCGGGGTGGTTCACGTGGCCGGCCGCGCCGTCCGGGTCCGCAGTCCCCGCGAGGCCGTCGGCGAAGGCATCGCCCTCATTCCCGAAGACCGCCAGAAGACGGGCCTTGCCACCGCGCTGCCCATTGGCTACAACCTCACCGTCGCCTCCATGGACAAAGTCCAGCGTTTGGGCTTTCTCATCGATCACGCCGAAGAAGACAGGCTGGCCGCTGCCTATACGAAGCGGCTGCGCATCCGCTGCGAATCCCCGCGCCAGCTTGCCGGACGCCTGAGCGGCGGCAATCAGCAGAAAGTGGTGATCGCCAAGTGGCTGGTGCGTGGAGCGAAGGTATTCCTGTTTGACGAGCCCACGCGCGGCATCGACGTGGGCGCCAAGGTGGAAGTATACGAAGTGATGGATGCGCTGGCCAGGGAAGGCGCGGCGATTCTGATGGTGAGTTCCGAACTGCCGGAACTGCTGCAGGTGGCCGACCGCATCCTTGTCATGCGCCAGGGCCGGATCACGGGTGCGCTGCCGGGCCGCACCACGCAGGAGGAGATTATGCGCCTGGCCGCGCTTGAGGGAGGAACTTCATGATCCAGCGGCTGCAGCGATTGCTGCCGTTTTTCACGCTCATTCTGCTTTTCGCCGGCTTGTCCATCGCCTCGCCGGACCATTTTCTCTCGAAGACAAATCTTTCGAGCGTGGTCCGCCAGACCGCCGTCATCAACCTGATGGCGCTGGGCATGACGCTGGTGATCATCTCCGGCGGCATCGATCTTTCCGTGGGCGCGATTCTCGCCATGGGCGGCCTGATGGGGACGATGGCGATGGAAAAGGGCCAGCCCATCATTCTGGGCGTATTGATCGGGGTCCTCACGGGATCGGTTTGCGGCCTGGCGAACGGGCTGCTCATCACGCGGCTTGGCATCAATCCTTTCATCGTCACGCTGGGTACGCTGGGCATCATCCGCGGCTCGACGCTGATCATCTCCAACGGACTTCCGGTGCACCAGATCCCACCGTCGTTTTCCTACCTGGGGGAAGGGAACCTGGTGGGCGTGCCCTTCGTGCTGTGGGTGCTGATCGCCTGCGCGGCGGCGGTACACGTGATTCTGGAGCACACGCGGCTGGGGCGCTACACGTTTTCCATCGGCAGCAACACCGACGCGGCGCACTACGCAGGCATTCCCGTTTCGTTCCACACCACGGCTGTCTACGCCATCTGCGGCATGCTCACCGGGCTTGCCGGCATGATTGAGGCTTCACGCCTGATGACCGGCCAGCCGACGGCGGGACAGGGTTATGAACTGCAGGCGATCGCCGCGGTGGTGATCGGCGGCGGCAGCCTGCGCGGCGGCGAAGGCAGCGTGGTGGGCACGCTCATCGGCGCCTTCATCATGGGCCTGCTTGCCAATGGCAGCGATCTGCTGGGGATCAGCCCCTACCTGCAGCAGGCGATCATCGGCGCAGTGATCATTGTGGCCGTGGCCTTCGATGAATTGCGCAAGCGACGGCTCAGTTCCTGAGGTCGATGACGGCGTAGACGGGCAGGCGGGAGAGGCTGAATTCAGTGAAGGCGCCGTCGGGTGTGACGTCGGTAAGCTGCGCTCCTGGCGCCTGAAAGACGCGCGCGGTGATGGCGGAATACCGCCCTTCCAGCCGCAGGCGCAGGCTTTCCACGGCCCTGGTGCCGTAGTTAATGAGGTGGATCCGGACACGCCTGGTGTCGCGCCGCACCTCGGCCAGCGTGATTTCACTTCCGAACAGCCGCAGGATGCGCTTTTCGTCGGTGAGCTTCTGGCGCGCTTCCTGCATAAACTCATATGGGTTGGTGATGCCGCGCGTGAGCCGGAGTTGGAGAACGGCTTTCGTTACGCCCGACTGATAGAACAGATTGCGGCGGGAGAGCAGATTCAGCGCTTCGCCCGCGGCTTCCGATCCGTCATCGCTGACGGCGATGTTCACCCAACGCGCGAGGGGACCTTCGGGCAGCGCCGTCAGGAAGGCGGTCATTTCATCGAAGGCCCTGCGCTGGTCCGGGGCGATTTTCAGCGCCAGCGCGACGTCCTGCGAGTACGCCTCGGCCATGGCCAATTCGACGGACTTGCCGGTCACATCGCAGAAATACAGCTTGCCGGGCGCGCGCCGGTATTGCCACAGGTTGGAATCCACCCAGGGCGCCGTGGTGGCCATCGCCATGTTGCGGCGCATCTGCAGGCCCGGCGCCGGCACGCGGGTGAACTTCGAAAGATTTCCGTCTTCGACAAGCGAAGGCAGGCGTTGGGCAGCCATTTATTCAGGGTAGCGGATTCAACGTGCGCCGCCCCGGACGCACCGGCCGTAACCGGTGCGCCGGAACGACAGGGGTTACTGAGTGGTGAACGTGGCGTCCGGACCGGCGATCCTGTTGCCCTGTGTATCCGTCGCGACGATCCGGTAATGATAGGTCGTGCCTGAATTCAGATCCGAAAGATCCGCGTTGAACCAGGTGGTGTACCCGGAGAACGCCGAGCCAGGTTCCGTCTTACCATAGCTGGTGTCGACTCCATACTCGACAAGGGTCGAAGCCACCGGGCCGGCCGTTTCCCACCGGATAGACGCCGTATCGGTATCCGGGTATACGGTGGTATACCCGGCGGTGGCAGGGGCGAGGGGTTTCTCGACATTGAGTGTGTAGTTCGGCGAGGAAAACAGATTGCCCTGCGCGTCGCGAGACGTCACCCGATAGTGAGTGACCGGCGCCGTCAGCATACCGGGCACCTGTGCACGGAACGTGGTTTGCCGGCCGGGGAAGAGTTCACCTTGGATTACACTACCGTAGGCAGGCGTAGGTCCGTACTCGAGCTGCGAGGCAACCCCGCCGCCTGGCATATCCCAATTGATGCTGTAGATGTAGCTATTCCGGCCAAGGCTCGCGCGGACGCCATGGACGGCATGCATGCCGGCGGTGGTAAATCGCCAGGTCTTGTCAAACCGGTTATTCAAGGCGTCGGTGCCGGTCAACCGCGCGGTGTAGGTGGTGGCCGGAGCCAACGGCTGATTCGGAATCATGAAGTAGCCGGACAACTCGGTGTCGGTGACCGGGTCAGCGATGGTGACCGGGACGCTGTTGCCGGCAGCATCGGTGAGGCTTCCGGTGGTGGGGACCTTGGGACCTGAGCCTGCTGTCGCGGTGGCGGGATAGTCGACCTGCAGGCTGATCGGGTAACCAAAATTGCCGCGGGCCACGTTATTGGGGCCGTCGCCGCCGGAGTAGTTCAACCAGATATCGGTTTGGCCGTCAGCCGGGAAGGTGTAAACCGTTGGGGCAGCCGGCCGGAGGGGATCAATCACTCTCGATGCGAAATTGACGGCGGATCCCACTGCGCCCGCGCCGAAGCCGATCTCGGTCAAACTGTAGGCGATGAACGGTTCCCTGTGGTAGACACCGTCCATCCAGCCGTCCACGAAGCCGTTCGGGTCGGGATTGTTGCTGGCGTCTTCAGCGACAAAGGCGCCGGTGAAGCCAAACAGCGCGGCCCTGTCGGAAGGTTGCTCGCCCGAAAAATTGGGACTTGCGCCGAAGGTTTCGACGTGCGGGCTGCTGCCTCTGCTGATGAAATCGACGTCCGTCAGGTATTTACCGTGAGCGGTAGCGGCCAGTCCCAACGCCAGATGGTGGCGCGCCGGAGGAAGGCCTACTTTTCCGCGGTAAAAGTTCGTGCGGGCAACAGCGGTCAATTGAGCTTCCGTCGGCCCCAGAGAGGCGGGTGCGGGATTCTCCACCGCATCAAAATATACGTTGGTTCCACTGGAACCTCGCGGCTGCGCGCTGGCCACCGTGAGGACGATGGTGTGTCTGCCCTCGCCAAGTTGATCGATCGCGGCGGGTACCTGCCAGCGCGTCTCCGGGAGGTAGAACGTCAGCCGTCCGAAGCTTTTGCCGTCGACGGTCACATCGGCATAGCCGCCCGCCGGATCCACACGGCGGTAAAGGACGAAGTTGTTTCCGGTGACTGAAAAGGCGACGCTGGCGCCGGCGGTGTTGCTGGAGGTGTAGGCGCCTCCGGACGCATTGGCGTCCCGCGCCGGTGTCCAGGCGCCGTTGAAGGTGAAGGCGCTGTTATTCTCTTCCGTCTTCTGTCCGCCCGGCGTGCCGGTTGCCGCCGGCATTCCCACCGAAACCTGAACAAAGCTGCGCCCCAGGGTGACCCACGCCGCGCCATTCCACCGGGCCAACTGGCCGTCCGCCATGATGGCCCACACCTCGCCATCCGGACTGACCGATAGCTGATTCACCAGGTTGGGCATCCTGTCCCAACCCGACCCGTTGAACCGCCACACCTCTCCGCCGGTGCTCACACCCCATATCGTCTGCGCATTGCCAACCGAGATCTGGCGAAGCAGTCCGCCGACAGCTTGCCATGTGTCTCCATTCCGCCGCCAAATGCCCGAATCGACATCGAGCGCCCAGACGGCGCCGTCGGAAGCCGCGCTGACGTGCAGCATGCGCTTCGGCACAGCCACCTCCGTCCAGGTTTCACCAGTCCGGCGCCAAATCGAGCCGCCGCTGAACACGCCCCAAACGATGCCGGCGTTTCCCACCGAAATCTGGCTGAGGCCGCCTGGAATCTGCACCCAACCGCCGTTCACCCAGCGGTATATCCCCTCGCTCGCGGTGACTCCCCATACCTCGCCATCAGCGCCCACCGAGATCCAATTAAGGATGCCTGGCATCGGATTCCATTGGCCGCCGGACAAACGGAATATCGTGCCCCCCCGGTCGAGCGCCCATGCTTCGCGAGCCGGTGTCTGGGCAAATATCGTGGCGGCCGACAAGGCGGCCAGAAGAAGCAGTCGATTCATAGCTGTCAGTCCTTTCATTGCACCGTGATCCCGGTCCGAATGTTTAGTGAGCAGCCGTTGGCGTCGGCGTTGTAGAGTTGCACCCCCAGCCGTTGCGCCTTGTTCAACAGATCCTGGGTGATGCGAACCTGAAGCTGGTTCCCGGAAACGAATGTGGTGGCCCCGCACACCCGCGACTCGGTGCCGTCCGCGTCAAAGACGCAATACGTGGTTTGGCTCGAGAAGCCGGAGCCATTGATAGTCAGTGTGAAATCCGCCGCGTTCACCGCGGTACTGGTGGGGCTCACGCTGGTGACCAGGAACGGGTCGGGCGTGATGTTGAACAGCGCCCGCACGGACCGGCTGCGGTCCAGCGTCAGCTTGGCCGGATTCGCATTTCCCGTCAAGTCGAGTTCCCAGCCCGTGAAGTTCCAGCCCGTGCCTGGCTGTGCCGTCAGGGTCACCTCGGTTCCGGCGGTAAAATAGCTGGCGTCCATTGCGGCGGGATTCGTCTGGACGCCGCCGGCGCAGTTGTTCTGGGTCGCGGTTTGAATGTTCAGTTGATACTGCGTGGCGAAGTTCGCTGTCAGCACGGTGGAGGTGTTCCCTACCGTGATGTCATGGGCCGCCTGCCCGTTGTCGCTCCAGGAACTAAACACGAATCGCGCGTTGGGATCATCCACAACTGACGCCTGCGGAGTGTCGACGCTGACGTTGTGCGTGGCGCCGGCGCCCCAGCCTTCGTCGAATGGTGCGGCAAAACTCCGGCTGCCCGTGTATTCCTGGCCGTCCACTTTCACCTTCAGTCCCGACGGATTCGTCTGGAGCGTCGTCACCGGAGACTGCGTGAAGCGCGCGGTGATGTTCTGGAGCAGGCCAGGGCGCACCGTACGCGGATTGGCCGCCACGTTAATCTCCGTACCGATGTCCCAGCCATAAAAGCTGTATCCCGCGGCCGGGACGGCCCTCACGTCCACCGGCTGGAGATTGTAATAGAAATCGCGATTCTGGATCCTCACCGGAGCCGTCACCACATTCACCTGTCCACCGCCCGCTGGTTCCACTTGCGCCTGAGGAAACTCCTCTGCGGGCAACAGCGACCGGAAGTTGGCCTGATAGACCGTATAGCGCGGCCGCGCCGAGTTGGTGAGATCCAGCGCGCCGTCTCCGGGCGTCGCGGTAACGGTTTGCCGGCGTCCGGGCTGGTTCGGATCATAGGGCAGGTTGTTCCAGCGTCCGAATACGTAGTTCTTACCGTTCAGTGTCTGAAAAGCGAAAGCCTCGGGTACGTCCAAGGTGTGCGTTGAGTTCAAGGCCCAGGTGGCCGTCGATTCGGCAGAGCCTGCCACTACCACTCTGTCGTCGATCGCCACCTGCAGGCCCGGAGGATTGGTGACGACCTGCACCTGCTGCGGCGTCGCGCCGTACATTCTCCGGATGACGTCAATGTCTCCGGGCGAATAGGCTTCCGTTTTCAGACGAACTCCCGTGGGAATCGCCTCCATTGTGACGTTCTGCGTGTCGAGCGCGAATGTCCCGATCGCATAATGCATGATCGACGCCGCATCGTAGAGCCCCGAATCGGCCGAGCCGGCTTCTTTGTCATATTGGGTCCGGTCAGTGATGTTCGGCCAGATCACCTTCACGTGGCCGTCGCGATCCGAGCGCGACTGCTCATGCAGCAGACCCAGGGCATGCCCCATCTCGTGCAGCATCACTGGAATGCAGAATGGCTCTACCTGACCTGTGCCCGTTATCGGCTGCATGCCCCCGGACCGGCCAACGGCGGACTGCATGCTGCACTCGCCTGGTTCGCCCGGTTGTACCTGGAAATCGACGTAATCGGCTTCCTGGGTCCGCGGGACCCACTGGATGACCCCGGCGAAAGTTTGATTGAACGAGCGGATGGCGTCGTTCACCAGTGCGTAGTTTGAGCTGTTGGTGTAGGGCACCTGGTAGACCGCGCCGTTTCGCAGCCATCGCTGCGCTTGTCTGGGCGTGGCCAGCGCGGCGCGATCGCCCTTCTTCGCTCTTGCCTCGAGTTCTTTGGCGGAGCCGACGATGATGTCGCCTTCCACCACCGCCCAGCCATTGATGATGCGATACTTCGCGCTATCCTGACCCGCCAGGCAACTCGCCAGCAGGAGCGCGTTGAGCAATGTCTTCCGTGAATGCATGATCGGCAAGGCGCGGAAATCGGCCTTCGGCGATCACCAAAACGGAAAAAATTTCGAATTCCCGGAGATGGAAGTACTATGACTACAGCCGGATCTCTTCAAGCCTGATCTTCGATTTGTCGAGGATGCCCAAGCCCAGTGATGCCGAGTAATCGATGTGGCCGGGCTCGCGGATGTAGCGGTTCTTGTTGGGATTAAGCGGGTCCACGTTGCGGGTGGTTTCGATGCCGCGGTCGGTGACTGAGACTGCTCCTTCTGCTTTGCGCCTGGCCTCCACCACGTCGAACATGATGCGGTCCATCGCCACCGGGTCCGTGCCGAACATCATCTGCTTCGGGAAGAAGGCGAAGCGCTTGTCGCGCTGGAAGGGGCCGCCGTGCCAGATGCCTTTCAGCCCGTCCATCACGTGCAGCACGAAGCGCGAACGCACGGGCTCAACGGCGGCCAGCGTGCCGATGAAAGTCCTGCAGTGCGTCTTGGAAAAGGCGTGCGAACGGGCCACGTTGTTGAAACTGCCGTAAGCCATGTTCTTCAGACAGCCCGTGACGCCGGAGGCGCCATGATCCTTCATGTTGGGGACGTTGATGATCTTCGTGAATCGTTCCGTGATCATGCGGATGGCAAACGAGCGTGTGTCCTCTTCGCCGAAGAAGTTCACGTCGACGTAGGTCCTGGGATCGTAGGCCTTCAGCACGCCGCGGTGTGGCTCGACAGCGGCCTGCTCGATTTTCGTGTGCAGGTACTTTTCGTAGTGGATGGATTCGAGCTGATCGGGGAAACGTTCGTAGATGACGATGTTGGTGGGCTTCACACCGGCTTCGGTGAGGCGGCGGACGATCTCGGCAACCACTACGGGGTGAGACATGATCTTCGGCGCGCCGGAGGCGTTCACTTTGATGCCCACAACGTCGGCGGGAGTGAAGAGCATGCGCCAGGCATCGCGGGGGTTCTTCTGGCCGGTGAGGCGCGACATGCCGGCGGCCACCATGGCGGCGACGGCGCTGGGGTTGGCGGTTTCGGTGGCTTCGTCGATGGAGGCGGCCGAGTGAACGCGGACGACGTGGCCGGGGGACTGCCAGTGTGGTGTGGGCTTGTAGGCGGTGACGATGCGATAGGCCGGGCTGTCGTCCGATTTGGCAGGGGGCGCGGAGGCGGCCGCTCCGGGGAGCATCGCGCCAGTGAGGAGGAAGTCTCGTCGGATCATCTCTATCCAAAGTGTAGCGAAAATGGATATAATGGGTTTGCCCGGCGCTATCGTCTAAGGGTTAGGACAAGGCCCTCTCAAGGCTTAAATACGGGTTCGAATCCCGTTAGCGCTACCATCTCCAGTAGCCGAATCGGCCAGCGGATCCCCCTTAGCCAACTCACGTCCGCGCTGAACTGGCAAATATGGCGTTCGTGATCGATCAGGAGCATTTGCCCGCTATCCTCACTTCGCGTCCGATGACCGACCAGCAGTTTGCCCTCCTGTGCGCGGAGCACCCTGATTTGTTTTTTGAAATGACGGCGGAGGGTGAACTCATCGTCATGCCCGCAACCTTTTCGATACCCGGGCTCCGGAACGCCGAGATCATCGGTCAGCTTCGGAACTGGGCAAAAACCGGCCGCAGCGGTGTGGTGAGCGATTCCTCCACAGGCTTTGTACTCCCGAACGGCGCCCGCCGTTCTCCCGACGCGGCATGGATCGCGAAGAGTCGCGTGCAGCAACTCGATCCGGCAGTACGGGAGGGATACTGGCACCTCTGCCCGGACTTCGTCATCCAGCTACGTTCACCCAGCGACCGGCCTCGCGCGGTGCGCGAAAAAATGGAGGAGTGGATCGCCAACGGGGCGGCGTTGGGGTGGCTCATCGATCCAGCCGCCAGGTCGGTGACCATTTATCGGCCCGCAACTGAGCCCGTCACCCTTACCGATGTGGACTCGGTAGCAGGCGAAGGCCCGTCGAAGGCTTCATTCTGAGTCTGCCCGCGGTTTGGGACCCGCTTGCGAGCTAAAGCCCGCGGCTTAGGAACTGGCCCGTATACGACGCCGCCACCTCGGCCACCTGCTCCGGAGTTCCCTCCGCCACCAACCGGCCGCCGCCATCCCCGCCTTCCGGTCCCAGGTCGATGACCCAATCCGCGCTGCGAACCACTTCCAGATTGTGCTCAATAATCAGCACGCTGCCGCCGGAGTGAATCAGCCGCTGGAACGCATCCAGCAGTTTCGCGATGTCATCAAAGTGCAGCCCGGTGGTCGGCTCGTCGAAAACAAAAAGCGTGCCCTTGGCCGAAGAATGCGCCAGATGCGCGGCCAGCTTCACCCGCTGCGCCTCGCCTCCGGAGAGCGTCGTGGCCGATTGGCCCAGCCGCAAGTATCCCAGCCCGACATCGGACAACACCTTCAGTTTCCCCACCAGCTTCGGCACGTCCGCGAAGAATTTCAGCGCCTCCTTGATCGTCAGCCCCAGCACTTCGTGGATATTCATCCCCTTGTACTTCACATCCAGAATGCTGCTCTTAAACCGGGTTCCCTTGCAGTCCTCGCACACCAGTTCCACATCGGCCAGAAACTGCATCTCCACGGTCACCGTGCCGTCGCCCTGGCACGTCTCGCACCGCCCGCCCGGAATGTTGAACGAAAAGTGACCCGCCGTGTAACCCCGTTTGTCCGATTCAGGGGTGGAGGCGAATAACTCCCGGATGATATCGAACGCCTTCACGTAAGTAACGGGATTTGACCGCGGCGTCCGGCCGATCGGCGATTGATCCACCAGCGTCACCGCGCTGATCAACCGTGTATTCTCCACCTTGCGGCAGGTGGGGACGCTCAGGTCCGAAATCTGCTCCTCGCTCCCGGTCTCCCGCGGCGCTTCGTTGCCCTGTAAGTGATCCGCCAGCGACTTATGGATCACCTGGTGCACCAGCGTGGACTTGCCGGAGCCGGAAACCCCCGTCACCACCACCATCATGTCCAGCGGAATCGATACATCGATGTTCTTCAGATTGTTCGCGCACGCCCCGCGAAACGTAATCATCCGCTTCGGATTCACCGCCCGCCTAGCCTGGCGTAGCGACGCCCGCAATTCACCGCGCAGATAGCGCCCCGTCAACGCCGGGGATTGCAGCAGTTCCGGATAGGCGCCTTCGAATACGATGCGCCCGCCCGCCTCGCCCGCCCCCGGACCAAGATCCACGATATGTTCGGCCGACCGCATCACATCGGCGTCGTGCTCCACCACGATGATGGTATTGCCGATATCGCGTAGGCCTTCCAGAATTTTGATCAGCCGGTACGTGTCGCGGCTATGCAGCCCGATGGAAGGCTCATCCAGAACATAACAGGCCCCCACCAGCCGAGATCCCAGGCACGTGGCCAGCGTGATCCGCTGCGCTTCGCCGCCGGAAAGCGTGGCCGACAAACGGTCCAGCGTCAGATAATCCAGCCCCACGTCATGCAGAAACTGCAGCCGCTGCCGTACCTCTACCAGCACCTTTTCCGCGATGCCCCGTTCTTCGGGAGATAATTCCATGGCGCGAAAAAAATCCCATGCCTGCTGGATGTTCAGCGCACAGACCTCCGGCAGCGTGTGCCCATGAATGCGTACGCGCATGGCTTCGGCGCGCAGCCGCCCGCCGCGGCAATCCGGGCAGGTGGAATAACCCCGGTACCGGCTCAGGAAAACGCGCACATGCACCTTGTACTTCTTCGTTTCCACCTCCTTGAAGAAGAGGCGCACGTGGTGCTCGACTATCTCCTGTTCGGCCCGGTTCAACTCGTTGTAAGGTACGTTCAGCCGCACTTTGCCGGCCGCGGCCTTCTTGAAATCGGCCGAATACCAGCTATATTGCGGCTTCGTCCACGGATCAACGGCGCCCTGGGCGATGGTGAGGTAGCGCTCCCGCACTACCCGGTTCATGTCGTAGTCGATCGTGTTGCCGAAGCCCTGGCAGCGCGGGCATGCGCCGTAAGGGCTGTTGAAACTGAACAGGCTGGGCTCCGGGGCTGGGAACTCGATGTTGCACTTCTTGCAGGCGAATTTCTCACTGAAATTGATCTGACGCGTGGGGAAAGCGCCGGCTTCTTCGAAGATCACCTCACCGGCTTCCCGGTAGCAGATCTCGGTGGTGTCCACGATGCGCTGGTGCTGGTCCTCGTTGACCACGAAGCGGTCAGCCAGCACAAACAGCGGCTGCGTGAAATCGATCTCCAGCAGCGATTCGGGAGTGGAAAATTCGAAAGTCCTGCCGCTCTGGTACAGCCGCGTGTATCCCTTCTTGCGCAGTTCGAAAAGATGATCGCGGCGGTGGCCGGTGTCGGCGAAATGCGGAATGGGGAACAGGGCGTACCATCGGGAGGCGGGCGCTTCCTTCAACATCCGCCGCGCCACCTGGTCCACCGTGTCGCGCTCCACCCGCGTGCCGCACTTGTGGCAGAACGTGCGGCCGGCGCGCGCCCACAGCAGGCGCAGGTAGTCGTAAATCTCGGTGGCCGTGGCCACGGTCGAGCGTGGATTGCGCGTCGTGTTCTTTTGCTTGATGGCGATTGGCGGCGCGATTCCTTCAATCTCATCCACTTCCGGCTTTTCCATGCGCTCCAGAAACTGCCGCGCGTAGGCCGAAAGCGATTCCACGTAACGCCGCTGTCCCTCGGCGTAGATAGTGTCAAAGACAAGCGAGGACTTGCCGGAACCGGATACCCCCGTCACCACAGTCAGCTTGTTGTGGGGAAGAGAAAGTGTCAGATTCTTCAGATTGTGGAGCCTTGCGCCCCTGATGTGGATGACGTCTTCAGCAACCGTGCGGGACAATCTGTAATTATACCAACCGCATGTTTTCCGAATCCGCCTTTCGCAAAGCGCTAATGAAGTGGTACCGGCTTCACCGCCGGGATTTGCCCTGGCGGCGCACCACCGATCCCTACCGCATCTGGATCTCCGAAATCATGCTGCAGCAGACCCGCGTGGCGGCGGTGATTCCCTACTATGAGCGTTTTCTCGCGCGGTTTCCCAATGTGGAGGCGCTTGCCGCCGCCCCGGACGCCGATGTGCTGGCGGCCTGGGCCGGCCTGGGCTACTATTCTCGCGCGCGCAACCTCCAAAAGGCCGCGCGGCAGATCGCTGCTCTTGGCGCATTTCCGCGCGATTACGACTGCCTGCTGACCCTGGCCGGCATCGGAGACTATACCGCCGCCGCCATCGCCAGCATTGCCTTCCAACTGCCCCATGCCGCCGTCGACGGCAACGTCATGCGCGTGCTCAGCCGGGTGCGCAATGACGCCTCTGACATCTCCTCACCGCGCACCAGGGACCGGTTTCAGAAAGACGCTGATAGCCTGATCGATAAACGCGACCCCGGTACATTTAATCAGGCCATGATGGAACTCGGCGCCACCATCTGTTTGCCCAGGCAGCCCCAATGCCTGCTCTGTCCCTTGACCGCGCTGTGCCAGGGGCGTGCGCAGGGCCGCCAGGATCAGTTGCCTGTGAAGACCCGGAAAATGCAGATGGTCGACGTGGAAAAGTGCATCCTGATTATCGAAAGCGACGGCAGGGTCCTCATGTGGCAGCGCCCGGATGATGCGGCGAAGTTGAAAGGATTTTGGGATTTTCCGGAACCTGAGCAGGCGGTTGGGGTTGAGTCAGGGAGGGTGATCGGGGAGTTTCGCCATTCGATTGTGAACCACAACTATCGGATTTCCGTCTTGCCTGGCCGTCTGACAGGCAGTGTTCCCAACGGCTTGCAGTGGATCTCGAAGGCGGAACTGGAAGTGCTGCCGGTGAGTACCCGCGCCCGCAAGGCACTGACCCTTTGGCGCGTCCATGTGGATCACAAACGGGGGGATCGAGACACCAGCGGTTTCGGTTAGACTGGGAACAGTTTTGCTTGAAAGGGTGAAGGAAATCCAAGCCATGAAGCCATCTAGAAGGCACAAGATTGTCGTTGCGAAGATTTTTGTGATCACGGGCGTGCTGCCCGTCCTGTTGTGGGCGTTTTCGGGCGGCCCGGATCCAAGAAACACCGGCGCTCCGGGAGACCGGACTTGCGCCCAGGCAGGCTGCCATGCGGGCAACCTGAACACCGGCGATGGCAGGGTGAGCATCGCCTTCCCCAATGGAACCACCTATGTCCCCGGCCAGAAACAGCGCTGGACGATTACGGTGGCGCATTCCAATGCCCGCGTCTTCGGATTCCAGGCCACGGCGCGCCTTGCGAGCAACGAATCGGCCGGCCAAGCCGGCACATTCGGCAACGTGGACAACACCACGCAGATCCTTTGCGATGACGGCTCTCCGAAGGGCGCCGCCGGCTGCCGCTCGGGGTTCAACGTTGAATTTATCGAGCACTCCACTGAGAACACCACCGGAACCTGGACGGTGGAATGGACGCCGCCAGCCACTGACGCCGGCAACGTACGCGTCTACATTGCAGGAAACGGCGCCAATGGAAACAGAACCACATCCGGAGACTTCATCTACACGGCCAACTTCACCCTGACGCCTTCCACCGGTGGCGGCGGCGGTGGCGCCCGTCCTGCCATCACACAAAACGGTGTGGTGGACGCCTGGGTGGCAAGCGCCGGGGTGGCGCCTAACACCTGGACTGCAATCTACGGCACCAACCTTGCCGCAAACACCAAGACATGGGACGACGCCGTGCAGGGCAACACCCTGCCGACGACGGTAGATGGCGTTTCGGTTTCCATTGAGGGGAAGCCCGCCACCGTCTTCTTCGTCAGCCCGAACCAGATCAACGTACTGACCCCGGGCGATCTGGGAACAGGTGTCATTCCGGTTGTAGTCCGCAACGCGAATGGCGAAAGTACACCGCTCACCGTGACTGGCGCGCGTTTTAAGCCAACGTTTTATGTCTTCCCGCAGACACCTCAGAACAACCGGGTGTACATGACGGCGGTCGCGCTGGATGGCACCTATGTCGGCAAGACGGGCACCGACACGCGCGTGACCCGGGCCGCGCGGCCAGGTGAAACGCTGCTGTTGTTCGGCAGCGGATTTGGCCCGACGAATCCTTCGGTCCCCACCACTCAAATCGTGTCGGGTGCGCCCGCGGTCACCAATACCGTGCGCATCCGATTCGGAGAAACAGTTGCCACGATCCTCAACGGTAACGGGAACCTGGTGGCCGCGGGACTGTATCAATTCAACATCACCGTGCCAGCAACCCTGGCTGATGGCGAATACCCGGTGATTGCGGAAATCGGCGGCGTTTCCAGTTCCAATACCGTCTATTTACCTGTCCAACGATAGTCAGTGGTACTTGCCACCCCGTGGTTCTGGTAAGATACCCCTCATGACGAATGGTCTCGCAAGGACATTCTTGCGGAACGGGGATTCGTCCCGCGCCGGCGGCGTCGCTTAGTC
>JANRLE010000342.1:0-2255 GCA_033762895.1 Bryobacteraceae bacterium
AGGTCCGACATCTCTCCAGCCGTTACCGGAAAACCCCAGGAAGTGATGGTGGCGGCGGCCGCCTCGGGCGTTGCGCCCACAATGCCCGCCGGCGAGTTGATCGCAAAGAAAACACCCGGCTGCAGCACCGATGCCGCAATCATCGCCATGATGGCCACGAAGCTCTCCAGCAGCATCGACCCGTAGCCCACCGGCAATATATGCGACTCCCTGGACACCATCTTCGGCGTGGTCCCCGACGAAATCAGCGAGTGGAATCCGCTGATCGCTCCGCAGGCGATCGTGATGAAGCAGAACGGAAAAATCTTGCCCGCAAAGATCGGCCCCGTACCGTCAGTGAACCTCGTAAAGGCGGGCAGTTGCAGATCGGGCCGCACGAACAGGATGCCCACGCCCAGCATCAGCACCACGCCCAGCTTGACGAACGTCGAAAGGTAATCGCGCGGCGCCAGCAGCAGCCACACCGGCAGCGCGCTGGCGAAAAAGCCGTAGATGATCACGGCGAAAGCCAGCGCGATCCCGCTCATCGTGAACCACGGCGCAAGCGCAGGGGATTGCGCCACCGCCTCACCGGCGAAGATGCTGGCCACCACCAGCACGAAGCCAATGACCGAGACCTCCAGCACCTTGCCCGGCCGCCAGTAGCGCAGATATAAGCCCATGAACACCGCGATTGGCATGGTGGCGGCGATCGTGAACGTGCCCCACGGACTGCCCTTCAGCGCGTTCACCACCACCAGCGCCACCACCGCCAGCAGGATGATCATGATCAGCAGCACCGTGAGCAGCGCCGTCACCCCGCCCAGCCTCCCGATCTCCTCGCGCGCCATCTGCCCCAATGACTTCCCGTCGCGCCGCGTGGAGCAGAATAAGATCACAAAGTCCTGAATCGCGCCCCCCAGCACCGCTCCCACAATGATCCATAGCGTTCCCGGCAGATAGCCGAACTGCGCGGCCAGCGTGGGGCCCACCAGCGGTCCCGGTCCGGCGATAGCGGCAAAGTGATGGCCAAACAGGATCCACTTATTCGTCGGTTCGAAATCATGCCCGTTGCGCAAACGTTCGGCCGGCGTGGCGCGGTTGTCGTCCAGCGCCATCACCCTGGCCGCAATGAAGCTGGCATAGAACCGGTAGCCGATCAGATAAACGCACACCGAGGCCAAAACCAGCCACATGGAGTTCACCGGCTCACCGCGGTCTATGGCGATGGCCGCCAGCGCGTAAGCTCCCAGAATGGCGACAACGGCCCAGAGGGCGTGACCCGCAAGTTTGTTCATGTTCAGAGAATTTTATCGTGGAACGCGCTAGCGGTCCAGATCGCGGACGCAGCGAAAGCCGATGGCCGGGCTTTTGAACCTCGCCGGCACCGGAGCATGCTCCCAGGAAACGGCGCCGCCCAGGGCGAAATCATATCCTCCGCCCCGCACCACGAACCACACGTCCTCGGGCGTCAGTGGCGCCAGTTTCGCCTGCCGCATCCGCTCATCCACCAGGCCGCGCAGGCTGGGATCCTTGGGCTGCCCGTCCTGACGCACCCACTCCCAGGCGTTGCCGGCCATATGCAGCGCGCCGTACGGACTGGCGCCGGTGGGAAGCGCTTCCACCGGCTGCAGACGGTTGGGCGGAATCTGAGAATTGCCCGCCACGTTCGCCCGCGTGGGATCCTCATCGTTTCCCCAGGGATACTTGCGGCCGTCGGCGCCCCGCGCGGCCTTCTCCCATTCATCGGCCGCCGGCAGACGCCGGCCCGCCCACTGGCAGTATGCCGCCGCTTCGTCAAATGTCACGTCGGTAACCGGATAATTCTCCGGCGCCCCAACTTTCGGTTGTGCGCCGGTGGCCTGGCTGAACCGGTTCCACGCGCCGACGGTCACTTCCGTGCGGTCGACATAGAATCCGGCAACCTCCTTTTCCACCTGTTGTTCTCCGGAACCATACTTGCCGGCGGGAACCAGCACCATTTCTCCGAACGCGTCGCTGAACCTGGGTTCGGGGGCGGCCTTGGCGGGCGTGGATGTCGCATTTTTCGTGGACGCCGGATCTTCCGGGCCGGACCGCACCATGTAGATCACACCCGCGGCCAGGACCGCCATCAGCAGCGCGCCCGCGGCTACCAGGGGAATCTGGCTCGCGGAACGGGCGGGCCCTGACGCCGGCTTGGCGGGCGCCAGCGGCGGCGCGGCCGGACGGACGCCGGTCTCTCCCCAGCCGCCGGCCATTTGCTCCAACTCGCGAATGACCGCTTCGAAGTCCGG
>JANRLE010000343.1:0-7482 GCA_033762895.1 Bryobacteraceae bacterium
ACAAGTGCAGGTACCGCATCAGGCTCACCGAACAGCCGGACAACGGCTCGCCTTCTTCGCCCGTCACTTTGCCCTCCACGGCGGCGGCGGGAGAAAGCTGAATCACCACCTCGCGCTTCTGCTCTCCACCTTCCAGCATCAAATCCGTCATGCCGGCCGCCATACGCGGTGAGGGTGGATAATCCGGATGCTGCGCGCTGATGCGGTAGGCCCCGGCGGGCAGCCCCGTGATGCGAAACGAACCCGAGGAATCCGTCACCGCCGTCGTCTGGCCCACCCGCCCGCCGGACGAATTCAAATAGACGGTGGCGCGTTTGACCCCACCGCCAGTGGCGGAGTTGCGCACCGTTCCGGCAATCGTCCCCAGCCCGTCGGACTGCGCCATCAGCACAGCCGCCATCAACAGCCATCGCATCAGGCTCACTCCTCCGCCGGCATCTGCGCGGCGCCGATCATCCGCAGTTTGTCCGTCAACCGGAAGCTGTCCCCCTCTTTCAGGTCTATCTCCTTGCCCAGACCTGCAAGGGGCTTCAGGAAGTCCGGATCCATGTAGGCGCGCGGATTCAACTCCTCAAACGCGTACACGCGATACTTGCCTGGAGTCAGGCCGTCCAGTATGAAGTGTCCGTCGGGAGTCGTGTTTTCCACCGTGTACAGGCTCAACACCTGACGCTTGTCTCCTTCCGGCGCCAGCAGCACCGAGACCTGGCGCCCCGAGTCCGATTCGGGAATTTCCACATCCCCTTCCACCCGGGCTCCGCGCGTGCTCACCACGATGCGCAGCTTCTCATTGGTTTTGGAAGTGATCACCATGTCCCTGGTCAACACATCCACCTCGCCCAGCCACATGCCTTTCAGATAACCGCCCTCCGGCAACGGGCTCACTTCGATGTCCCAAAGTCCGGGAGGAACGCCATGGATGGTGAACGCGCTGCCGTCAAAGGCCGCTGCGGCGGCGGGCATATGGGAGCCCGGCGTTCCGGGAATCAGCCTTACGATGGGACGCGGCGCGTTGCCCGCCTCTCCGTCCAGCACCAGCGTCCCTTTCAGATCCACCGGCGGCTCCAGCGCCAGCACCAGTCCCTCCATTCCCTGCGGCCCCACTTCCACTTCCTGCGCGGCACGGTAAGTACGCCCGTCCACCACCACCGAGGCCGACATCTCGTAGCGGCCCGGCCGCACCTGATCGCGGTCGAACACAAACCCGGGCGGCGTGGCGTGGATGCCCATCGCATAGCTCATCGAAGCCGGCGTGTCGGCGTTGAACAACGTCACCTCCACCGGCGCCCCCAACTGCATGCCGGCCGGCGGCTGGACGCGTCCGCGCAGACGCACCGTGGTCTCGAGCGGGAGGCGCAAATTGATGCCTTTCAACTCACCGCCGGCCGGAACGGTGATCGCCTCGGCATCGGCAACACGCGCCGCGTTTGGATAGAACACGACGCCGTAGGCGGCCGGTCTGGAGTTCTCACCGGCCCTCACCTCGGGATTGGTGCGGGTGGTGTGGATCATCTGCGATGACGCCATCAACCTGTACTTACCGGCCCTGAGGCCAAAAGCTCGATAGCGGCCGCGATCATCGGTCTGCGATTGATAGGCAGGCGTCAGCCTTGCTTTGCCGCGCTCATAGACGGTGCGCAGCAGCGTGACCTGCGCCCGCTTCACGGGATCGCCCTCATCATCGGTGACGGTGCCCGACAACACGCCCGTCGCGCGCATCCCAATATTTACGTCCAGCCTCGTCTCGCCCGGCCCCAGCATCACGAACCGGCCGGGCTGATCGGCGGCGCTCGCTCCGAAGACGGCCGTTTCAAAGCCTGGCGCCGAGGCGGTGATCCGGTAGGTGCCAGCGTCCAGTTCGGGGAACATGAACCTGCCCTCCCCGTCGGTCTGGGCCACGATGGTGGTGCTGCGCGGCCCGTAGAGAGTCGCCGCAACGGTGGCTTTCCGGATGCCGCTGCGATTGCCGCGATCGGTGACCTGGCCCGCCACCAGCGCACCTACCTGCGCCTGGGCCGCCCATACGCATAACAGCAGTATCGCCAGCAGCCTCCCGGGATTCCCCATACTCACCAGTTTATTCGTTTTACCCCCGATGAAATACCGACCAGGCCGTCTCCCAGAGAATCGCGCGCCTGGCGGCTTCGGGTATATCCATCGTCAGCACCTTGTGCATCTCGGTTTCGGCGCTTTCGGGAAGGTCCGATCCGGCCATCAGCCGTGTAGCGGGCACGTGCGCCAGAATCTCAGCCACGTGATGCGGCATCAGGCTCGAAACCTCGATGTAGATGTTCGGGCACACCGCGGCCGCCACAATCGTTTCCAGCATGTAGACGCTGCCTCCGGCATGACCCAGTATGATGGACAGGCCGGGGAACTTCCGTGCCGGCATGATATAAAGCGACGGCAGCGAAAAGGGAACGCCCGACCCGGTATGCACAATCACCGCCATGTCATTCTCAAGCGCCGCCTCAAAAAAAAAGTCCGAGCGCGGCGACAGGGGATTCAGCGCCTGGTACTGCGGCTGTAGCTTCAATGCGACGAAACCCAACTCCTGGCGGCAGCGTTTGATCTCATCGCGAAACGCCGCCTGGCTGACAAACGGGCTGATGCAGGCAGCGCCCACGAAACGGTCAGGAAACGCGCGCACGGCTGCGGCGATGAGGTTGTGCTGCTCCCTGTAGTCCTCCACCACCGGGAATGGGATCACCACGGAACGGTCAATTCCGTGGGCGTCCATGGAGCGCAGCAGGCGGGCCGAATCCTGCGCGCGGCCCGAATGACGGGCCGACCCCAGATGGGTGTGGGTATCGTAGAGCCAATATCCGTTCTTCATTACTTTGAATTTTCGAACAGGAATTGCCCTCCGCGCCAGGGGGTGGCGGCCAGAGATCGTCCTTTACTTCCAAGAACATAAGGTGTTACGCTAGGAGACTTAACTAATGCGCACTGTCGACTTGATCCAACGCAAGCGGGACGGCGAGGAACTCGCGTCCGAAGAGATCGCTTATCTTGTCAACGGCTTCACCCGCGGCGAAATACCCGATTATCAGATGTCCGCATTCCTGATGGCTGTGTGCTGGCAGGGCATGACGGACCGTGAAGTTTCCGCGCTCACCGAGCTGATGCTGCAATCCGGTGAGACCGTGGATCTCTCACAGGTGCCTGGTGTGAAGGTCGACAAGCACTCCACCGGTGGTGTGGGCGACAAGACCAGCCTCATCGCCGCGCCTTTGGCCGCCGCCGCCGGCGCCGTGGTGCCGATGATTTCCGGCCGGTCGCTTGGTTTCACGGGCGGCACGCTGGACAAGCTGGAAGCCATCCCCGGTCTGCGCACCAATCTCACGATCGACGAATTCCGGGCGCAACTGGCGCAGCACAAGCTGGCGTTTATCGGCCAGACCGAGCAGATCGCGCCCGCCGACGGCCGCATCTATTCTCTGCGTGATGCCACGGCAACCGTGGAATCCATCGCCCTCATCGCTTCTTCCATCATGTCCAAGAAGATGGCCGTGGGCCTGGACGCGATTGTGCTGGACGTGAAGGTGGGCGCCGGAGCGTTCATGAAGCGGCAGCTTGACGCGCGCCGCCTGGCGCAGATGATGGTGGCCATCGGCCGCCGCGCAGACCGCAAAGTGCAGGCGCTGATCACCGACATGAACCAGCCGCTCGGTTTCGCCGTGGGCAACGCGCTGGAAATCATGGAAGTTTCACAGACTCTGCAGAACGCCGGTCCGGTGGACCTCACCCGGCTCTCACTGGAACTGGCGGCCCGCATGATCCACCTCGGCAAGATCACCGCCACGCTGGAGGAAGCCCGGGAAGTGGCGCAGGCCCGCCTGCTCGACGGCTCCGGCTACCGCAAGTTCAAGGAAGTGATCTCGGCGCAAAACGGCAATCCGCAGGTGCTGGACCGCTTCGAACTGCTGCCCAACGCCACCGGGATGCGCGAGATCTACTCACCGCGCGCGGGCTACGTCAGCGCCATCGACGCCGCCCTCATCGGCCAGGCTTCGGTGATGATTGGCGCCGGCCGCGACACCAAGGACGACGTGATCGACCCGGCCGTTGGAGTGATTCTGGAAGTCAAGAGCGGCCAGAAGGTGGATGCCGGCGGCGTGCTCTGCCGCCTCTACTACACCAAGGAAATCAACGTGGAGGAAGCCGCCGAACTCGTCGAGGACGCCTTCCGCATTTCCGCCACCCAGCCCGATGAGCGCGAGTTGATCCTGGAAGTTGTAGGGTAATCCGACATGGGCCGGTTCACCGGACTCATCGGGCTGTGCGCCATCCTGGCGGTGGCCTGGGTGTTCTCGTCCCAGCGCAAGTCCATCCGGTTGAAGACGGTTCTGTGGGGCCTGGGCCTGCAATTCTCCTTCGCCTTTCTGATCCTGAAAACGCCAGCGGGGCAGGTCTTTCAGGCCGCCAGCGTGGCGGTGAATGCGCTGCTCGAATACGCCGAGGCCGGCAGCCAGTTTGTTTTCGGACCCCTGGGTACGAAAAGCGGGCAGTTCGGCGTGGTGTTCGCCTTTCAGGTTCTGCCCATCGTCATCTTCATCGCCTCCCTGTTTTCGATCCTCTACTACTTCGGCGTGATGCAGTACGTAATCAAAGGGATGGCGTGGCTGATGCTGCGCATCATGGGCGCCAGCGGCGCCGAAAGCACCAACGTAGCGGCCAGCATCTTCATGGGCCAGACCGAGGCGCCGCTCACCATCCGCCCGTTTCTGGCCAACCTCACGCAGTCTGAGCTGTTCACCATCATGGTGAGCGGCATGGCGCACGTGTCAGGCGCGGTGATGGCCGCCTATGTGAAGATCGCCGGCGTGAGCATCGAGCACCTGCTGACGGCGGTGATCATGACCGCGCCGGCCACCATCATGCTGGCCAAAATGTTTATTCCGGAGACCGGTGAGCCCGAGACAGCCGGATCCGTGCGCATTCAAATCGACAAGCCGGGAGTGAACGTGATCGATGCGGCCGCGCGGGGGGCGGGCGAAGGACTGCACCTGGCGCTGAACATCGGCGCGATGCTGATCGCCTTTCTGGCCCTCATCGCCATGGTGAACGGCATGATGGGCTGGGCGCACACGCAAGCCGGGTTCGTTCCGCCATCGCTTGAAAAACTGTTTGGCTCCATCTTTGCGCCCTTGGCCTGGCTGATGGGCGTAAGCTGGAAGGACTCACAGGCCGTCGGCAACCTGCTGGGCACGCGGCTGGTATTAAACGAATTTGTCGCCTTCCTGCAGCTTGGGCCGATGAAACCGGAGCTTGATCCACGCTCGTTCACCATCGCCACCTACGCGCTGTGCGGCTTCGCCAACCTCAGCTCCATCGCCATTCAGATCGGCGGCATCGGCGCGCTGGCGCCCAGCCGGAAATCGGACATGGCGCGGCTGGGCTTGAAAGCCGTGGCCGCGGGCACCATGGCGAACTTCATGTCAGCCTGTATCGCGGGGATGCTGCTATGACACACATCAGCGAAACGGCGGCATGGCTGAGAGAGCAGGTTCCGGCGCTTCCGAAGGTCGCGCTGATTCTGGGCAGCGGCCTTGGAGTGTTCACAGAGAGCCTGGAAGATGCCTCGGAAATTCCGTACAGCGCGATTCCGAACTGGCCGCAATCCACCGCGATCGGCCATGCGGGCAAACTGGTGCTGGGCCGGCGCGCAGACCAGCCGGTGATTGTGCTCTCCGGACGCGCTCATCTTTATGAAGGCTACAGCGCGCAGCAGGCCGCTTTCGCCGTGCGCGTGATGGGCAGGCTGGGGGTGAAGTCACTGGTGGTCACCAACGCCGCCGGCGGCATCAATCTTTCCTACGGTCAAGGCTCGCTGGTGCTGATCTCCGATCACATCAACCTGCAGGGAACCAGCCCGCTGATTGGCGCCAACGACGATTCGCTGGGCCCCCGCTTCCCCGATATGAGCGAGGCTTACGATTCGGGTTACCGCGCCATCGCCAGACAGGCGGCCGCCGGACTCGGCATCCCGCTGCCCGAAGGCGTTTACGCCGGTCTGCTGGGTCCCAGCTACGAGACACCGGCCGAGATCCGCTACCTGCGCGCAATCGGCGCGGATCTGGTGGGCATGTCCACGGTTCCGGAAGTGATTGCGGCGAATCATATGGGTATGAAGGTGCTGGCGATTTCCTGTGTCACGAACATGGCTGCCGGCATCCTGCCGCAGAAATTGACTCACCAGGAAGTGATGGAGACGGGTCTGCGGGTGCGCGACACGTTCGTGAAACTGCTCACCGCGGTGCTGCCGCGGCTGGAGGCGTAGAATGGCCGCGTTGATCCAATCGGCGCTGAGGGCGCGCCTTCATGCGCACGCGCCTTACTCGCATTTTCTGGTGGGCGCCGCGCTGGAGGACGAGACAGGCCGTATCCACACCGGCTGCAACGTGGAGAACTCCACCTATGGGCTGACCGTGTGCGCCGAACGCGTCGCGGTATGGAAGGCGATCTCAGAGGGCGTGCTCCCGCACACCTTCCGCCGCATTGCCATCGCGGCCGATAGTGAAACTCTTACGCCGCCCTGCGGCGCCTGCCGCCAGATCCTTTGGGAGTTCTGCGGCGACATCGAGGTGATTCTGGTCAATCCTCACGGACGCGAGGAGCGGCTGAAACTCTCCGAACTGCTTCCCCGGCCTTTTGGCGATCACTTATTCAGAGCAACGAAATGAAGTACGCCGCCTTGTTATTGGCTGCCTCGGCGGCAGTAACCGCCGCCGACCCTGTTGACTGGCTGATCACGGCGCGCTACGTGGTCACCATGGATCCGGCGCGGCGCGTGATTGACAACGGCGCCGTGGCGGTGCGGGCCGATCGCATCGTGGCGATTGGGCCGCGCGCGCAACTGGAGCGGCAGTACAGCCCGAAGCAGCGCCTGGACCGCGGCAACGCCATTCTGGCGCCCGGCCTGATCGACACACATACCCACGCCCCTATGTCGCTGTTCCGCGGCATCGCCGATGATATGCGGCTTCAGGAGTGGCTGGAGAAGTTCATCTTTCCCGCCGAGGCAAAGAATGTTACTGCCGGCTTTGTAAAATGGGGAACCTTGCTTGCCTGCCTCGAAATGTCGCTCAGCGGCACGACGACGTACACCGACATGTACTACTTCGAAGAGGTAATCGCGGAGGCAACCAGGCAGGCTGGTCTGCGCGCCGTCCTCGGACAAACCGTAATCGGGTTCCCCGTACCGGATGCAAAGACTCCCGGAGAAGGCCTCGCGCGAACCGAGCGCTTCCTGAAATCCTATGGCAACGACCCTTTGATCACTCCCGCCCCCGCGCCGCACGCCATCTATACCACCTCGGATGAGGTGATCCGGCAGGCCCGCGCGCTGGCCAACAAATACGGGGTGCCGATGCTGATTCATCTGAGCGAGACCAGACGCGAGAACGACGATGCGATGGCCAGCCGGAAGATGAGCCCCACCCGGGTGCTGGAGTCAATCGGCGCGCTTACCGGCCGTAC
>JANRLE010000344.1:0-10200 GCA_033762895.1 Bryobacteraceae bacterium
ATTGCCGGAAGCCTTGCCCCATCCTCGGTGCTCGGCGCAAACGACCGCATCCGGCTGGGCATCATCGGCATCGGCGACCGCGGCACGGACCTCGTGCGCGACGCCATGGCCTGCCCCCACACCGAGTTCACCGCCTTTGCCGACATCTACACGCGCCGCCTCGAAGTCGCCCGCCAGCTTGCGCCGGGCGCCAAGACCTACATGGACTACCGGCACCTGCTGGAAGACCCGAACGTCGACGCCGTCCTCATCGCCACGCCCCAGCATCTGCATGCCGAACATTTCACCGCCTCGCTCGAAGCCGGCAAGCACGTCTACCAGGAAAAAACGATGGCCTTCACCGTCGATCACGCCAAGCGCATGCGCGCGGCCTTCCAGAAGGCCGGCAAACGCACCGTACAGATCGGCCATCAATCCTGCTCCTCCGGTCTGATGACAGACGCGCTTTCGATGACACAGGCGGGCACGCTGGGCCGCATCACCGCCATTGAGGCGCACATGTACCGCAACACGCCGCACGGCAAGCCGCAGTGGACGCGCCCCGTATTCCCGGACATGAATCCGGAAAATGTACTCTGGAAATCGTTTTTGGGCGAAGCGCCGGCGCGCGAGTTCGACGCCAACCGCTACGCCAACTGGCGGTTTTTCTGGGATTATTCAGGCGGCAACGTCTACGAAAACATGTGCCACCAGCTTTCCTTCTGGTACAAGGCGCTGAATCTGCAGATCCCCAAAGCGGTCACCATGGTGGGCGGCGTGTATCTATGGAAGGACGGCAGAGAAGTGCCGGATACGATGACCGTCACCATGGAACATCCTGAAGAAATGTTGTTCAGTTGGGTGAGCGGATTTGGCAACAACCATCTTGGCTCGGCTGAGCACGTGCTGGGCACCGACGGCACCATCGTCAAGAGCCAGCAGATCCGCTATCTGCCGCAAAAAGTGAATCAGCCGCAAGGCACGGAAGTGTTGGGCCGATCCACCACGCCGCCGCGCGCGCACATGCAGAATTTTCTCGATTCGATACGCAACTCCAGCGAAACCAACTGCCCGTTCGATATCGGATTCCGCGTCTCCATCGCCTGCCGCATGGCGGTGGAAAGCTACCGCCGGGGGAAGACCGTGCGGTGGGATCCCGCCAAGGAAGAAATCATCGCCTGATCAATGGACTTCCACTTTACCGCCGAGCAACACCAGCTCCGCAAAAGCGTGCGTGAATTCGCCGAAAGGGAAATCGCGCCGCATGTCCTCGAGTGGGACGAAGCGCAAGAGTTTCCAACGGACGTTATCCGGCAATGCGGCCGGCTGGGATACATGGGCTCCATCTTCCCGGAAGAGTACGGCGGCGCCGGACTCAGCTACATCGACTACTGCATCATTATTGAGGAACTGGGCCGCGTGGATCCGTCGGTGGGCCTCATCGTGGCCGCGCATACCTCGCTGTGCACGAATCATATCTTCACCGCTGGAAACGAGGAGCAGAAGCGCCGGTACCTGCCCAGGCTGGCCACGGGGGAGTGGATCGGCTGCTGGTCGCTGACGGAGCCCGAAGCCGGGTCCGATGCGGCCGGCACGCGCAGCAGCGCGGTGAAGGAAGGCGACCAGTGGGTGATCAACGGCGGCAAGACGTTCACCACAAACGCCCACCACGCCGATGTCTGCGTGGGGATGGCGGTGACGGATCGGGGCGCCGCGCAGCGGGGCATCTCGGCGTTTCTGTTTGAAAAAGACACGCCCGGCTTCCGCGTGGGGAAGAAGGAAAACAAGATGGGCGTGCGGGCCTCGGCCACCGGCGAAGTACTGTTTGACAACTGCCAGCTGCCCGAATCGCAGTTGCTGGGCAAGCCGGGCGAAGGGTTCATCGACAGTCTCCGGATACTGGACGGCGGGCGTATTTCCATCGCCGCGCTCTCCATCGGCACCGCTTTGGGCGCCTACGACGCCGCACTCAGGTATTCCAAACAGCGCAAACAGTTCGGCCGGTTCATCTCGGAGTTTCAGGCGATTCAGCACAAGCTGGCTGATATGGCCACGGCCATCGAAGCCTCGCGGCTGCTCACTTATAAAGCGGCCGCGCTCAAAGACGAAGGCCGCCGGGTGACGCAGGAATCGGCGATGGCCAAACTGTTCGCCTCGGAAGCCGCGGTGAGCGTGTGTAATGAAGCGCTGCAGATTCACGGCGGATACGGCTTTATCAAGGACTATCCGGTGGAGAAGTTCTATCGCGACGTCAAGCTGATGACCATTGGAGAAGGCACCAGCGAAATCCAGCGGCTGGTGATCGCCCGGCAGTTACTGAACGCCTGATGCAGGACTGGACGGATCGAATTCTCAGGCGTGACATCCGCGCCATCGCCCGCGCCGCTACGGCGATTGAGAATCACTCCGCCCAGTCCACGGAGTTACTGAAGGAACTTTTCCCACATACGGGAAAAGCGATGATCCTGGGCGTCACCGGCGCGCCCGGCGCGGGTAAGAGCACGCTGGTGGATCAACTCACCACCGCCCTGCGCGGCGAGGGCCTGCGGGTGGGCATCATCGCCGTCGATCCCTCCAGCCCATTTTCGGGCGGCGCGATTCTTGGCGATCGCATCCGGATGCAGCAGCACCATGCTGACCCTGAGGTGTTCATCCGTTCCATGGCCACGCGCGGCCACCTGGGCGGATTGGCGCGGGGCACGCTGGAGTTGTCGCTGCTGCTGGACGCGGCCGGCTATGACGCCGTGCTCATTGAAACGGTGGGGGTGGGGCAGGATGAAGTGGAAATCGCGCGGCTGGCCGATGTCTGCGCCGTCGTCCTGGTCCCGGGCATGGGCGATGACGTACAGGCGCTGAAGGCCGGCATCATGGAGATTGCCGACGTATTCGTCATCAACAAATGCGATCTGCCGGGCGTGGAGAAGCTGGAACAGGAGTTGCGGGCGATGATGGCGTTGGCGCCGCACGGCGCGCCCCAGATTCCCATCGTCAAGACCTCCAGCGCGGAACGGCGCGGCATCGACGATCTGGCGGCGGCATTGCGCGGAGTGAAGGAGAAAAAATCCCGGGACGGCGCCAGGCTGTGGTCCACACGGCTGCGAGAAATGCTGCGGGACCGGCTGATGGCGATGATCGAGCCCGGGGAGGTCGCCGAGGCGGCCGCCAAAGTGGCCCTTCGAAGTTCCGATCCCTACTCCATCGTCGAAGGTTGGATGGAGCGCTTCCAGCTTAAGCGGTAGCGGTCATCGCTTTCGGCCGGCCGTGGTGATTGTCGCGGATTCCAGCCACCACCGGCGCCAGCCGGTCAATGGATGCCCGTAATTCGGTCATGCCGCCGGCAAACTCCTGCTCCTGCTGCCGCTCGAGTACCTCGCGAACGGACTCGAGTTGTCCGGAAAGATCACGCAGCGCTTTTTCGAGCGATTCGGTCTCGATGGTGACGGCTTCAAACGCCCCTCGCGCGGCGGGCGCCTGTTTCTGTAACACCGGCAGCCAGGCGGCAATCGCCAGGCGCTGGATGTCGCCCCACAATCTCTCCCCGGTCGCCGATACCGAACACCGCAGCCCCTGCACCACCAGCCATCCGGCCACACCGGCCAATGCGAGCTTCGGCGCCTCCAGCCAGGACTCCCGCACCCCGACGAAAATCTGCATCCCATAGAAGCTGCAGACCGCCATCGCCGGAACGGCCCAGGCCAGAAAACGCAGCTCTTCGTTGTCGGCACGCTGCATGTGGCCTTCGGTCCGCTGATTCTGTTCCACAATCGCCGCCACCACCGCCGGATCCTGCACGCTCACCCAACTTCGTGTCACTGACTGTAGGGTGCGCAGCAGCGGGCTGGCCTGCGGACCTGGCTTTTCCAGACGTTGCACCAGGTCATCCAATGGCCGTACCGCGGCGAACTTCTTCAGTTCCTCCACCAGTTCCCCGCCCGAAAGCTGCTGCTCAGTCCAAACGCGCCACTGCATGGCAATACCCTGCACCAGCCCCGCCATGGTAAGGATGATGCACAGCGAAACACCGCAACCCAGCCACGGCAGCAGCGCGCCGCCGCAGCAAAAGGCGATCATCAGCGCGAAGGAGCGCCGGCCGTGGTGTGACCACCATAAGGGAAACGGAACGCGCTCAGGCAGCCTCAATCCGTGCTTTGGTTCGGGAGCCGGCCTGGCCGCGGGCGCCGGTTTCACCTGGGTCTTCACCTGGGCCGGCACAGCCTGCGGAGCCGGTGAGAGCGCCGATCTCTGCCAGGCTTCGTACAACCAGCGCGGGCATCGCTCCACCAATTCTCCCGTCTCGGTCACCTGCACGGCCTCCACCAGATGTTCGCCTTCCAGGCCATAGTCGTCGAGAAACCGGTAGTCTTCGGGCATCAAAGCGCGCGCCGTGGATTCGGCCACCTTGCGGCGGATGTCAGCCAGGACTTCGAAAGACGTTGATTCCACCGCGATGCAGTAGGACCGCGACCGGCGGCCCTCCAACTCGCCGTGCAGAATCGTGCATCCTGCCAGATCCTCCGGCCGCAGCATGGTGAAGAAAATGCGAAATGAAGTGTATCCGTAAAATCCGGTGCCCAGTTTATTCGTATCAAAGAGAACGCCCAGTTGCGGCATATGTGGCCTCCATACTTATGGTGGCCGGCACCCGGATTTTTTCTCACTCACAAATGAGGGGGTGCCGCGCTATGATGGTCCATTCCGCCATGACCACTGTCTCCCATCTGGAATGCAGCCAAACCGGTGAACGCTATGAAGCCACCAAGGTGAACAACCTTTCCGCGCAGGGCTTTCCGTTACTGGTCCGTTACGATTTGGAAAAAGCCCGGCAAAGCTGGAATCGGGAATGGATTGCCGGAGGACCGCGCAGTATGTGGCGGTATGCGCCGGTGCTGCCGGTATCGAAACCATCGTCCATTGTCTCGCTCGGTGAGGGCTACACGCCGCTGCTACGAATTCCGCGGATTGGGGAACGCTACGGCGCCTCCAGTCTTTACTTAAAGGACGACGGCATCAATCCTACCGGCTCGTTCAAGGCCCGCGGTCTGTCCTGTGCCATCTCCATGGCCAAGGAGCTGGGGATTAGTAAAGTGGCAATCCCATCGGCGGGCAACGCGGCCAGCGCGCTTGCCGCCTACGCCGCGGCCGCCGGCATGGAGGCGCACATCTTCATGCCCCGCGACGTGCCGCAGGCCAACTACATCGAGTGCAAAGCATTCGGCGCAAACGTGACGCTGGTGGACGGGCTGATCAGCGACTGCGCCAAGATCGTAGCGGCACGCGCCCCACAGCAAGGCTGGTTCGATGTCTCCACGCTAAAGGAGCCCTACCGCATCGAGGGCAAGAAGACGATGGGCTACGAAATCGCCGAACAATTTCAGTGGCAGCTTCCCGATGCCATCCTCTATCCAACCGGGGGCGGCGTGGGCATCATCGGCATGTGGAAGGCGTTCCACGAGATGGAGGCGCTGGGATGGGTGACGGGCAAGAAACCGAAGATGATCGCGGTGCAGGTGGAAGGCTGTATGCCCATCGTGCGGGCCTATGTGAAGGGCGACGAGCGCAGTGAGTTTTTTGAAAACGCGGCGACCGTAGCCAGCGGGCTTCGCGTACCCAAGCCGCTGGGCGACTTCCTGATCCTGCAGGCGGTGCGGCAAAGCGGAGGCACGGCGATTGCGGTATCCGATGAGGAATCACTGGACGCGGGCATCCTGCTTTCTCAATTGGAAGGGATTTTCGCGGCGCCGGAAGGGGCGGCGTGCGCGGCGGCCATCCCCGGACTGCTGGCCTCAGGCGCCCTCAAATCGGACGACCGTATCGTGATTTACAACACCGGCGCAGGCCTCAAGTATCTGGAGGCGTACTCCACCCGTTATCCGCGAGGAGCGGGTGGAGAAAGCGATAAATTGGGTGGGTTGATTACGCCGCGCTAGAATTTCGCGCCTAGTAACCGCTGCCCCGCTCCCGGAAACGGCCGCGGCCACCACCACCGCCGCCGCCTTCGGTCTTGGGCCGCGCCTCATTCACGTTGAGTGCCCGGCCGCCCATCTGGGCGCCGTTCAACGCATTGATGGCGCGGTCCGCCTCTTCGTCATTCGACATTTCCACGAACGCGAAGCCACGGGAACGCCCCGTATCGCGGTCAGTGATGATGCTAACCCGGTCCACGGCCCCATAGGCCTCAAACATAGCCCGAACATCATCCTCATTCGAGCCGAAACTCAGATTTCCTACGAAAATATTCTTCACGATCGAACGCTCCTGAACACTCCGCGGCCACCCCGGTCAGAAGCGGACAATCACAGTGAGACGGCTCCCAGCGCCCAGCAGCGATGCCCACTCGGGTAGATTTCCGCGGGCGACTCACAACGATCTAACCGGAATGGGCGAGAACTGTTGCAAGCGCTGCCCTCTAATTTACCAGCTTTTCTTTCCCAGGGAAACGAAAATCTGCGCGCCAGCGCGCAGGCGGCAAAACTGTCATCATATCGGAATGAAGCCCACCAGACGAGTTTGGATGCAACTGGGCGGCTGGGGCTGGGCCAAGCGCCTGCTCCCGTTCGCCGCCGCCTCGGCAGCTCCCGCCCGCACTCGTAACGTCTACGAGGAGTTGGGAATCCGCCCGATTCTGAACTTCCGCGGCACCCACACCACCATCGGCGCCTCCAAGCAATGGCCGGAATTGCACCAGGCCATGGAGGCCGCCTCCAGCCAGTACGTCGCCCTTGATGAGTTGCACGAAAAAGTGGGCGCCCGTCTCAGTCAACTTATCGGCGCCGAGGCCGCCATGGTAACCACCGGCGCCGCCGGCGCCATCCAATTGGGCACCTGCGCCTGCCTCACGGGAAACGATGTGGCCAAGGCCCGCCGCCTCCCCGACCTTACCGGGCTGAAGACCGAGGTAATCATTCAGAAGATCCACCGCAACGGTTACGATCACGCCGTGAGAAACACCGGCGTGCGGATCATTGAAGTGGATACGGCGGATCAACTGGCCAACGCCGTCAACTCCAATACCGCCATGATGTACTTCCTCGGCGGCACCTCCGGAGACCACGCATGGAAGACCAAGCCTGTGCCGGTTGACACCTGCGTAAAGATCCTTCACAAGGCCGGCGTGCCGCTGCTGGTGGACGCCGCCAACATGCTGCCGCCATGGAAGAACCTGCAGAAATTGGCCTCCCAGGGCGTCGACCTCATCTGCGTCAGCGGCGGAAAGCACATGCGCGGCCCGCAATGCTCCGGCATTCTGGCGGGACGCAAGGACCTGATTGCGGCGGCGATGATCAACTCCAGCCCGCATTCGGACTCCTTCGGAAGGCCGCTGAAGGTGGGCCGCGAAGAAATGGTGGGAATCCTGCTGGCGGCGGAAAAGTACTCCAAGCTGGACTTTGACGCCATGGATCGCGAATGTCTGAAACAGGCCGAGTATCTCCGCGACACCATCGGACGGCTGCCCGGCATCAAGACCGCACTTACGCCCTCCGACCTCACCCGTAACATCCGCCGGGTGTCGGTCGAGTGGGATGAGAAGGCCCTGGGGCTAACCGCGGCCGAATGCGAGAAGCGGCTTTGGGACGGCAATCCACGCATCGCCGTGCAGCGCAACCAGCCGCAAGGCGTGCTGCTCACGGTGTTCATGAACGAGGCGGGGGATGAGAAGATCGCCGCAAAGCGCATGGTGGAGGTGCTTTCCCCCAAACGTGCGTAGACATGTATACTGATGCCAAGCCAATCAGTACACATGGCATTCCAGAAGCATCTTTTCATCAGCTACGCCCACCTCGACAACGAACCGCTCGCCGAACAGGACGAAGGCTGGGTGACGCGGTTCCACTCCTCGCTCGCTGCCCTGCTGGGCATGCGGCTTGGCCGCAAAGCGGAAATCTGGCGCGATACCAAGCTCCAGGGTAACGACGTTTTCAGCAATGAGATCGTTGAGCAGTTTCCCCAGACGGCGCTGCTGGTTTCCGTTCTTTCGCCGCGCTACGTGGAGTCGGAATGGTGCACCAAGGAAGCGCGTGAATTCTGCCAGACCGCCGAAGGTTCGGGCGGTCTGACGGTGGACAACAAGACGCGCGTCTTCAAGGTCATCAAGACGCCGGTGGAGAGCGAAGACACCCTGCCTCCGGTGATGAAGCAGTTGCTGGGATACCCGTTCTTCGTTCTGGATGAAGGGCAAACGCCGGTGGAACTCGATCCGGCTTATGGCGAGGACCTGATTCCGCAATACAACCTCAAGGTCGCCAAACTCGCTTTCGAAATGGCCCAACTGATCCGAAAGCTGGAATCGGCAAACAGGGCCACCCCGGCGGCGTCCACCGCCAAGCCCACGGTCTATCTGGCCGAATCGAGCTACGACCAGCGCGAGCATCGCGAGGCGCTGGAGGCCGAGTTGCGCCTGCTCGGCTACGCGGTGCTGCCCGACCGCCAGATGCCCCGCGACGAACTGGAATACACTGCCGCGGTGGAAGCAATGCTTGCCCGGTGCCGGCTCTCGATTCACCTGGTCGGGTCCAACTACGGCGCGGTACCTGATGGGCCGACAGAAAAATCAGTGGTCGTCCTGCAGAACGATCTGGCCATCGCCCAGTGCCGCAAAGGCGGACTGCAACGCGTCATCTGGCTGCCCGAGAATACCGTGTCGGCATCTCCGCTGCAGCAGAAGTTCATCGCGGCGCTGCACAGCGATGCGCAAACACAGTATGGGGCGGATCTGATCGCCGCCGACTTTGAGGTTCTGAAAGGCGCCATCCACGCATCTCTGAAGAGCATCGAAAATCCGGCCCCAGCCAAAGCCCCGGCTCCCGAATCCGCCGGCGGAAAGCTGATTCATCTCATCTGTGATCAACGGGACCGGCAAGCCACCATCCCATTGCGCAAGTTCCTGAGAAACCGGGGCCACGAGGTGAAGATCCCGTTGTTTGAAGGCGCCGCGGCGGTGGTGCATCAGGCCAACCATGACCTGCTGGCCCAGTGCGAGGCGGCCATCGTGTTCTACGGCGCGGGCGATGAGGCATGGAAACGCACCGCCGAAACGGATATTCGGAAAACAAAGGCCAGCCGCGAAAAGCCGCTGAACGTTGTCTTCACCTACCTCGCCGGGCCCGTCACCTCCGACAAAACCGAACTCATCGAACTGGAGGAGGCGAACCTGATTCAAGGATTTGACGAGTTTAGCGAAGCCGCCATGGAGCCCTTTCTCAAGGCTCTGGACGGGGTGCGCTGAATGCCGAGAACCCCTGCGCCCATCGTCAACCCTTTTCCCGGACTGCGGCCTTTTCACGCCGCAGAGGACTTCCTGTTTTTCGGCCGTGAGAACCAGGTGAACACGATGGTGGACAAGCTGGCGCGCACGCGCTTGCTTGCCGTCGTGGGATCCTCGGGCAGCGGCAAGTCTTCGCTGGTGAATTGCGGGTTGCGTCCGGGCCTGCACCGCGGCCTGATGGCCGCCGCCGGCACTTCCTGGCATGTGGCGCAGTTCCGGCCCGGTGGCAATCCCATACGCTCGATGGCCCGCGCGCTGGCCGCTAACGGAGTTCTGTTCAGCGGTTTTGACGCACCGGGGATATCGCTGGCCGACATGGTGGAGGCCACGCTGCGCATGAGCAAGCTTGGCCTGGTGGATATCTTCCAGCAGGCGCCTTTGCCCGAGGGAACCAATCTGCTGGTGGTGGCCGATCAGTTCGAAGAACTGTTCCGCTATCGGAGCGTGGGCGATTCAGCGGCGCAAAACCAACAGGCAAGGGCGCAGGACGCCATCGCCTTTGTGAACCTGCTGCTGGAAGCCGGCGAGCAGCGCGAGTCCCCCATCTATGTCGTGCTCACCATGCGCTCGGACTTTCTGGGAGACTGCGCCCTGATGCCCGGCCTTCCCGAAGCGATCAACGAAGGGCAGTATCTGGTGCCGCGAATGACACGGCATGAACTTCGCTCCGCCATCGCCGGCCCGGTTCGGGTAGGCGGCGCTGAGATTAACCCCGTGCTTCTCACCCGCCTGGTGAATGACGTCGGTGACAACCCGGACCAGCTCTCGATTCTCCAACATGCGCTCAACCGCACCTGGGCGCGCTGGCAAAACGAGGGCGGGGGCAAAGGGCCTCTGGATCTTGCGCACTACGAAGAGATCGGTACGATGACGAACGCGCTCGATCAGCATGCCGAAAAGGCCTATGCCGAACTCACCACCCCCGAGGCAAGGCGCGTCTGCGAACTTATCTTCAAAGC
>JANRLE010000345.1:0-4753 GCA_033762895.1 Bryobacteraceae bacterium
TCCAGCAGTTCCTCCACCAGCTTCCTTTCGGCGGGGGTGGTCTGCTTGAGGAGCTTGTCCGGGCGTTCGGCGAGCAGGGCACGGAGGCGGCGGATCCACTCCAGGGAATCGGCGTCGGGATTGGGAGCCCCCATCGCGGCCATCACCTCGAGGGCGGACTCGATGTCCGGAACCTCGCGGTAGCAGGTGAGCGCTTCGCGCAGCATGCCGGCCTGGCGATAGCAGGCGGCGGCCGCGGACCAGTGTTCGAGGCCGAGGTGGCAGGCGGCTTCGAGGCTGGGCTGGCGTTCGGGCAGTTCGGCAAGGATCGCCAGGGCAGCGGCAAACTGGCGCTCCTTAATCTGAAGGGCGATCGCTTTTTCGCGCAGGCGCGCGATGCGCTCGGCGGCGTCCACCATGCCCAGAGCGTGGTAGAAGGGCGGGAGGATGCGGTTGAGCTGGGCGGCGTTGGTGGCGCTGAACATACCGGCTTCGAGGGCGCCGGTCCATGACTCGACAAAAGGCATGATGCCGGCCATGAACCAGGGTTCCAGGGCCGCGCGGTGTTCCACCAGCTTCCTGGCGAGTTCGGCGAGGGGAGCAAGTTGATCGGGCGGGTCCGCGGTGACAACGGATTCGATGACGGCCAGGACGTCGCGCATGGGAGCCAGACCGGCATTGGAGAGGGCGGTGCGGGCATCATCGAACAGGTTGGGGTTGCCGAGTTCGGGCGGCAGCTTTGCGCCGGCGATGGCGAGGGAGAAGCAGATGCGGGCGAGATTGCGGTGCACCGAATTCCGGACATCTTCATCGGAAATGGAGTTGGGCGTGCCGGGTCTGCCGAGCAGGGTGACGGCCTGGTGGGCGCGTGACCAGGCGATTTCAGGGCGCACATTGAGGAACTGGCGGGAGTCGGCTTCGCAGCGGCGGATGCGCTCTTCCAGATCGAGTTGCTCCTCTTCGAGGGAGGCAAGAAGAGCTTCGGGGATGAGCGCTGTAGTCTCGTCCTCACCGTAGGAACCCAGCAGACGGCGGGTGGCGATGACCGCTTTTTCGGCCGGATCGACATCCAGGACAATCAGCCTGTCGGACGGGCGGCTGACGGCGACACGAATCTGGTCAATGGCCAGCCGGCGGCGCAGGCCGTCCACCAACTGGGCCCCCTGCTTGTCTTCGCCACGGGTGACGAAGTTCAGTTGGCGGCCGAGGTCGAGCACACAGACGGAATGAAAGTCGAGCCCCTTGGCCTCGCGCGCGGTGAGGACGGCGGAGCGGGCGGCGGGAGGGACGTAAGGGGGCGGCGCATCGTCAAGAGTGATGATGGCGAGACCTTCGCGCGAGGCGAGCGATTCGAGAAGCTGATGGAGCGCGGGGCCCTGAGCGGCGGTGCAGTAGAGCACCTGGTCCGGAGAATCATCCTCGATGGCGGCGTACCCGGCGCCGCCCGGGCGATCCTGTTTTTCCACGTGTGCGTAGAGATCCCAGGCCCGGTTGACGGCGCGGGCGATGCGGCGGGGGCTGCGGAGGTTGGTAGAGAGTTTGTACTCCTGGGGAGTAGCGATCTGGCCGTGCAGCAGATCACTGAGCCAACCCCATTCGAAGTCGGTGGGACGGACGGTTTGCGCCTCATCGCCGGCAAACAGCAGAGTAAGTTGGGGCTTTTGTTCGCGGATGCGCGCGGCCAGGCGGACAAGAACGGCGGTTTCGAGCGGTGTAAGATCCTGGCACTCATCGACGGCGATGCAATCGAAGTTATACCAGGCGTTGGGCACGGTGTGTTCGCTGAGTTTCAGGAGCAGGCGCCAGGAGAGCGCGAGTTCGGGGAAGTAGCGCTCAGCGAGGGAAGCGCCATCGCGCTCCAGTTTGGAAGCGACTTCCAGCACCTGGGAGGCGGCCTGGAGTCCCAGGAAGCGGGTGCGGCGTTCGCGGTAGGCTTTGTCGGGCACGCGGGGCTGGGTGCAGGCGGCGAAACGGCCGATGGCGATGGGAAGGGCATCGCCAACGAGGTGGGCGTGCATTTCGTCATAAAGCGCCGCGGGCTGATCCTGCCATACGCCCAGATAGCGCTGGAAGGGATGGAGGTCGCGGGAGAACTGCTGGCGGAATTCACGGGCAGCGGCGGATGGTTCGGCGGCGCCGCCCATCTGGCTCACCAGGGTGGCATAGGGCAACACGCGGAAGGTCTTGCCGGCGGAGCAGAAACGGTCGAAGTGTTCCTTGGCGAGGGCGGCCAGGTCGCGCGAGTAAGTAACGTACAAAATGCGTGTGCCGGGGGCGGTATCGGCTGCATGCCAGAGGGCGGTGGTCTTACCCGAGCCGGGATGTCCTTTGAGAATGCGGACGGAGGCGCGGCCAGTGGCGAACAGCGCCTGGTCGGGGGTCCATGGGGCCGGGCCGTATTCCTCACCGCGTATGTCCGGAACGCCGATTGGCAGATAGTGTTCCTCGAAGGACTGCGGGTCGAGGGGGGAATGATCATCGTGATGGCGCAGATCGCGCAGGAAGAGCGCACCATCCGGCGCGGCGGTGAAACGGGCGGATTCCTTGATGGGCGGCGCGGCGGTGGTGGCCCACCAGGCATAGTAGTGGCTGCCATGATTGCCGCCCAGCCGGGAGCGGCGCCAGCCGCGGTTGGGTCCGTATGTGGCTTTGTAGTGGAGGCGGCGGGCATCGACGGCGAGGCGCTGCAGCAGGAGCGAGGCGCGTTTCCCGATGTTGTCCCGGCTGTGCGCGCTAAGTTTTTCGAGGAACTCCTGGTGGCAGTAGACGGGATTGGCGGGCAGCGTGGTCTGAAACGCTTCGGGCATCCGGTACTATTTTGCACCTTTGGAGGGTTAGCGGGGTACCGGAACGGTCCATGCGGCAGGTTCTCTCCTTTCGGGGCGGATGAGGAGGAAGACTAGGGTATCGGAGTGTCTTCCGTTGGAACGAACTGAACTGAGTCTGTGGAACGCGAATGAAGTGGCGCGGCTGCTGGCGCTGGTGGAGAACGAGAAGCGTTACTACCAGGAGATCCTGAATGTCGTGCCGTCGCCGCTGGCGGTGGTATCGCCGCGGATGACGATATTGTCGGTAAACCGGGCATTCCGCAGGATGTTCGCGAGCCAGGCGGCGCGGCAATTGGACGAGGTGCTACCAAAGGCGGAGGTGGAGGCGGTAATCCGCGCGGCTCTTGATCGGGATGAGCGGCAGACGGCGGAGCTGGGCAAGGTATTGGACAGGCAGGGGATGGGGCGCGCGTTCCGGGCGTCGGCCTTCCCGTTTCGCGATCCGGCGGATGAGGGGTCACGGAACGTGTTGCTGGTGCTTGAGGAGATTCAGGGCGCCGGGCCCGTGGGTTTGGTGGAGGAAATGGCCTCCGCGTTGTGGTGGTGTGAACCGGCGACGGGCAAGGTGTGGATGGAGAACGAACTGGCGCGGCAATGGATCGGGGAAGCCGATGGGCTGCGGGTGGCCGCGGAGATGGAAAACGCCGCGCCGGGCGATGTGGTGGAAGTGGAGTACCGCGTAGAGCGGCGGGGAGAAGAGATATGGCTGCGGGACCGGATTCGGGCGGTTTCGGCGGACCGGCTGGTGGTGGAAACGGCGGACATCGGCACGGCAAAAAACCGCAGCAGGGCGGAAGGCCAGTCTAAGAAGGCGGCGGCGATCTCCAGGATGGCAGGAGCGCTGGCGCACGACTTCAACAATCTGCTGATGGTAATAGCCGGAAACACAGAGATGCTTCTGCAGGAAACGCCGCCGGGAGAAAGGCGCGAGGCATTGGAGCAGGTATTGGCGGCAGCCGAACGCGCGGCGGGAATTGGTGATCAACTACGGCGGGTGGCACGTCCGCCCACGGCGAAGCCCCAACTTTTCGATCTGAACGAATTTCTGCGGCGGAACACGGTGGGCGCGAAGCTGGAATTGAGCGGGCAGCCGGAGTTTGTTTCGGTGGACGCTTCGATTCTCTCCGATGCGCTGCGGACATTGGCGGTGTGGGCGGCTGAACGAGTTCCGGCGGGAGGCAGGCTCACGGTGCGCACGGGAAGGCAGCGGCAGGCTCCGGATCCGGAGTGCGTGGTGTTGACGATGGGCCCGATTGCGGGGCTGAGCGCAGAAGATACGGAACGGTGGATGGAACCGTTCGGGGTGGGTGGGGGTTATGACCTGGCGGCGGCATTTCTGGCGCTGCAGGGGATGACCACACCCGCGGCATTGCAGAGTGAAGATGGGCACCACGTGTTGACGATCCGGTTTCCGGTGGTTGCACAGACGCGGCAATCGAGCAAGGGCACGGTGCTGGTGGTGGAGGACGAGGAGGCGGTGAGGTCGATTGTGACGCGGCTGCTTGGGCAGAGCGGGTGCGAAGTGCTGGAAGCCGAATCGGGCGTGCGCGCGCTGGAGATTGCCAGGAACCATCCGGCGAAGGTGGACCTGCTGCTGACGGACGTGAATCTGGGTGCGATGGACGGGCTGGAGGTGGCGCGTCTGGTGCGGGAAAAACACCCTGGCGTGCGGGTGATCTACATGTCTGGCCACACGGATGATGCGCGATTGACGGAAGGCAATCTGAAGCCGGGAGAGACGTTTCTGGCCAAGCCGTTCCGGATCAGTGCGCTGCAGGAGAAGATCCGGCATGCGCTGGCCGGCTAGCCGTACCCGCTTCCGGGGGCGTTCAACCAGGCGCCGGTGTTGTGTCATCATTGGCAGAGGCGGATCGGCCGCCTCCGGTGTACTTCCAGATGTCTCTTTCCCGAACTGTTGTTTCCCTCCTTTATTTTGGTCTGGCGCT
>JANRLE010000346.1:0-24623 GCA_033762895.1 Bryobacteraceae bacterium
CTTTCCATCCCGGAAGAGTTTCTTCATTCCTACGGTAAGCACACGGCCAAGCTGGATCTGGACGTACTGGAATCAGCCGCCGGCAAGTCTCAGGGCAAGCTGGTGCTGGTCACCGCAATGACGCCCACTCGCGCCGGCGAGGGCAAAACGGTGAACACCATCGGATTGACCCAGGCCTTCTGGCGCCTTGGCCAAAAGGCGGTGGCGGCGCTGCGCGAGCCATCGCTGGGACCGGTCTTCGGGTTGAAGGGCGGCGCCTCGGGCGGCGGGCTCAGCCAGGTGCTGCCCGCCGAGCGCATCAATCTTCACTTTAATGGCGACAACCACGCCGTCACCGCCGCGCACAACCTGCTGGCGGCCATGATCGACTCCGCGCTCCACTTCGGAAACACGCAGCGCCTGGACGTGGATAACATTCACTGGCCGCGGGCGATGGACATGAACGACCGTGCGCTGCGGCAGGTGATCACCGGACTCGGTGGCAAGGCCAATGGAGTTCCCCGCGAAACTGGCTTCGTCATCACCGCGGCCAGTGAGGTGATGGCGATTCTCGGTCTTGCCGGTTCGCGCCGCGATCTGCGCCAGCGCCTGGAGGCAATCGTGGTCGGGCTGGATACGGATGGCCGCCCCGTCCGTGCCCGCGACATGCATGCGGCAGGCGCAATGCTGGTGCTGTTGAACGAGGCCATCATGCCCAACCTGGTGCAGACCACCGAGCATGCCCCGGCCTTGATTCACACCGGACCGTTCGCCAACGTCGCGCACGGAACGGCCAGTGTCCTGGCGCAACGGATGGGCCTGGCGCTGGCCGATTGGGTGGTCAACGAAACCGGCTTTGGCGCGGACCTGGGCGCCGAAAAATACATGCACATCGTCATGCCGGAGTCCGGGTTGCGGCCCTCGGCCGCGGTGGTGGTGGTTTCGGCGCGCGCGGTGGCCGAACAAGGCATCGACAACGTGGAGCGGCACGTCCGGAATCTGAAGAAGTTCGGACTTCCGGTAGTGGTGGCGGTGAATCGCTTTCCCACCGACGGCCGCCGGGAACTGGACCTCATCCTGCACCGGGCGCTTGATTTGGAAGTGACAGCGGTGGAGGCCGACGCCTACTCCCGTGGCGGCGAAGGCGCGGTGGAGTTGGCCCGCGCGGTGATGCAAGCGGCGGAAACACCATCCAATCCGCGTCCACTCTACGATGCCAGTGACAGCCTGGAGAGCAAGATCGAGACGATCGCCAGGGAGCTGTATGGCGCCGGGGCGGTACACCTTGAGTCCGGGGCGCGGGCGAAATTGCGGCGGTTTCAGGAACTCGGGTTCGGGGAACTGCCGGTGTGTATGGCCAAGACGCAGTATTCCTTCAGCGATGATCCCAAGCGCAAGGGCGCGCCCACCGGATTTACGTTGACCGTAACGGATGCGCACCTGGCCGCCGGCGCCGGCTACGTTGTGGTGATCGCCGGCAACATGCTGCGCATGCCGGGGCTGGGACGTGAGCCGCAGGCTATTTACATGGATGTGGATGACAAGGGGCGGATCTTCGGAATGCCTTGAAGGCCCTAGCCTTTCGCCACCGCCGGCCAGCGCAACTCACCCCGCGCCTGCTCATAGGCATGCGCCAGTTGCAGCACGCTGAAGTCGGCGTGATGACGCCCCACGATCTGCATGCCCACCGGGAGCCCATCGGCGGTGAAGCCGGCGGGCACGGAAATCGCCGGCAGCGTGGTCATCGTGATGTAGTAACAACTCCGCATCCAGTCGATATAGCTGTTCATGCGCACGCCGTTGATTTCGGTGATAAACGGCCGCTCCACATCAAAGGCCGGAACCTGCGTGGTGGGCAGCACGAAGTACTCATATTTCTGCATAAACTCACCGACACGCGCATACAGGTGGGATCGCTTCGTCTCCGCGGCGGCGATCTCCGGGCCCGTCAGGGCCGCGCCGCGTTCCACTTCTTCAATCACCGTGGCCTTCACCTTGTCGCGATGCTGCGCCACCTTCGGCGCATGCTGCGAGTAAAAGCTCAACGCCCGGAAGACCTTAAAGGATTCATCGGCGCCGGTGAAATCGGGTTCGGCCTGCTCCACCACACAGCCCAGACTCTCCAGGGCCTTCGCCTGCGCGCGAACCACTTCGCTCATCCGCGGATCAAACGGCAACCCGCCCAGATCCTTCCATAGAGCCACCCGCGCGCCTTTGAATCCGCGTTCCAGAGGCTGGGCGAAGCGGCTGCCTCGCTCGTCAATCGACAGCGGATCGCGCGCGTCGGCTCCGGCGATCGCGCTCAGCATCAGCGCCAGGTCGGCCGTGTTGCGCGCCATCGGACCCACCACCGAAATCGTGCTCCAGGCGTATCCGGAAGGCACACGCGGCACGCGGCCGGGCGACGGCCGGAAACCCACCACGCCACAGAACGCCGCCGGATTGCGCAGTGACCCGCCCGTATCGCTGCCATCGGCGATGGGGATCATGCCGCAGGCCAGCGCCACCGCTGCGCCGCCACTCGATCCGCCGCAGGTTTTCGACAGATCATGTGGATTCCTGGTGGCCCCGAACACCGGATTGAATGTCTGCGAGCCTGCGCCGAACTCCGGCGTATTGGTCTTGCCCAAGGTGAGGGCCCCGGCGCCGCGCAGGCGTTCAATCAGCAGCGTGTCGCGATCCGGCACATGATCCCTGAACAGAGGAGAGCCGTAGGTGGTGCGGATCCCCCTGGTGTCCTGCAGGTCCTTGTGCGCAATGGGCAGCCCGTGCAGCGGCCCCAGGAATCGCCCCTTGGCCGCCGCTTGGTCCGCTTCGGCCGCGCGCCGGGCTGCCGCTTCCGCAACCAGCGTCACCACGGCGTTCACTTTCGGATTCACGCGTTCGATCTGCGCCAGGTGCGCCGCCAGGACCTCGCGCGCCGAAAGATCTCTTTTGCGCATCCGCCGGGCCAACTCGCGCGCGGTGAGAAAACACAGATCCGCGGGGCGCGGCGCCGCCGCCGCCACCGATCCCGCCGCCAGCACCTGCCGCCGTGTCATTGTTTCCTCCCTTGTTGTTTGCCCGCGATGCGCCACAGTGCTTCGTGAGTCCGCAGGATGATATCGCCGCCGCTGATCACCACTGAGGAGTTGCTGCGTTCTTCCAGCGCATTGGCGGCCAGCAATTCGAATTTCGGCTCCGCCCGGAACACGAAAGTATCGCCGCCCTGATTCATCACGTAAATGCGATCGCCCGCCAGCACCGGCGAGGACCACAGGTTGTTGGTTTCGCCCTTGCCCCGCAGCCGTTCGGTCCACACAACGGCGCCCGTCTTCAGATCGGCGCACTGCGCGATGCCACCGTTATCGATGGTGAACAGCAGTCCGTTGCGGACCACGCCAGTGCCGATCTGCTGCCGGCTCTTGGGGAGATGCCACAAACGTTCGCCGCCCGCCTTCACCGCGAGCGTGGGCCCGCCGAATCCGCTGATCGCCACAACAGCCCCATCGGCGTAAACCGCCGAAGGATACACCAGGTCGCCCAGTCCTTCGGCCGACCAGTTTTCCTTGCCCGTCTCCGGATCGAAGGACACCAGCTTACGCGGCAGCGGCAGCAGCAGTTCGTCTTTTCCCTGGTGGCGAATCATCAGCGGCGTGGCCCACGATCCGAACATATCTTCCGCATTCCAGTTGGCGAACTTCTGCCCCTGGCCCGCGGGGAAATCGTTCTGCCAAAGCGTGCGGCCGGTGTCCTTGTCCACTGCGATCAGGAAGGCGCGATCGCCCGGTCCGAAATTCAGAAACAGCCGGTTGCCATAGAGTACCGGAGATGTTCCGTAGCCCCAGGTGTGGCGCTGCTTGCCCAGATCGCGCCGCCAGACCTCTTTGCCGCTGAAATCGTAGGCAATCAGGCCGGCCGAGCCGAACCATACATACACCCGCTCGCCGTCAGTGACCGGAGAGGCCGAAGCATGCGGATTGGTGGCGTGAGTAGGATCGGCATCGGTGTAGCTCACGCCGCTTTGCCACAGCAGCTTGCCGGAGGCGCGGTCAAAGCAGGTGAGCGTACGCCGGTCGCCCGCCTTCACGGCCATGGTGACAAAGATGCGGCCGCCCCACACGATGGGCGTGGAGTTGCCGGGATCGGAAAGCGGCACACGCCAGGCGACGTTTTCCGTCCTGGACCATGTGAGCGGAAGACCGGTTTCCGAAGAAACGCCGGAAGCCGCCGGGCCGCGCCAGGAGGGCCAGTTTTCGGCCAGGGCGGGCGTGGAAAGACAGGCGAGGACCAGAAGGAGGCGCATCGCCCTATGGTAGGTCCATGCCTCCGGCGCCGGCAAGCGTTGACAGTCCTTAAAGGGCTCTGATAGCCTCGCTTGCAAAGGAGCTCACTTGCACTTCTCTCTGTTCGTGGCGGCGGTATTGCTGGCCAACGATGCTGAGTTTTTCGAAACCTCGGTGCGCCCCGTGCTGGCGAAGAACTGCTCGGCCTGCCACAATGCGACACGGCTGGGCGGGCTTGCCATCACCTCGCGGGAGAGCCTTCTGAAAGGGGGCAACACCGGCCCTGCCATCGTGCCGGGCGATCCTGAAAAGAGCCTTCTGATGCAAGCCGTCACGCACACGCATGCCCGGCTCCGCATGCCTCCCACGGCGAAATTGGCGGCGCCTGAAATCGATGCGCTTTCCAGGTGGGTCCGCGCCGGTGCGCCGTGGCCTGTCTCAGCGCCGCCCGCAAGCACCGATCATGCCTTCTGGTCCTTCCAGCCTGTCAGCAAGCCTGGGATTCCCGAAGCCGCCGATGCGCGATGGGCGGGTTCCGCCATCGATCGCCTGCTCCACGCCAAACACCGGTCGGAAAAAGTCACCCCGGTGCGCCGCGCCGCGAAACACGTCCTCATCCGCCGCGCAACCATGGATGTCACCGGCCTTCCGCCCACTCCGGAAGAAGTGAAAGCCTTCGAAGACGATCCCTCACCCGGCGCATTCGCCAAGGTTGTGGATCGCCTGCTTGCCTCGCCGCGCTACGGCGAACGCTGGGGCCGTTACTGGTTGGACATGGCCCGCTATGCCGACGGCGCGCTGGGAGCCTCCAGCGACACGCCCTTCGCCAACGCATACCGTTACCGCGACTGGGTGATCCAGTCGCTGAACGAAGACCTGCCCTACGACACCTTTGTGAAAGCGCAAATCGCGGCGGACCGCCTTCCGGGATCGAAGCATCTCGCCGCCCTGGGCTTTCAAGCGCTCGGCGGCAACGCGGGCGATCAGTTGGACGTCACCACACGCACGTTCCTGGGACTGACGGTTGCCTGCGCCCAATGCCACGATCATAAGTACGATCCGATTCCCACCTCGGACTACTACTCACTGCTGGGCATCTTCCGCAGTTCCCCCAAGCACGAGTTTCCGCTGGCGCCCGAAGACACGGTGAAGGCCTACAAAGCTCACCAGCAGAAAATAGAGGACGCGAAGTTCGAGTTGGATTTTTTCGTCAAGACGCGATCGGCCGAGTTGAGTGAATTCCTGGCCGCCAAGACCGCGCGCTACCTGCGCGCCGCCAAGCTTGTGCTGGAGCAGGGCAAGTCCGTGGATGAAGCCGCCAGGCAGGCGGCGCTCGATCCGGAAGTGCTGGGCCGCTGGGTGGCATACCTGCCGCAAAAGGACAAGGATCATGACTTTCTCGATTTAAAGGGCGGGATCGATGAGTTTCAATCCTTTGTCACGGACCTGTTCCGCCGCCGCCGCGACATGGAGGAGCGCAACTACGTCAAGCTGGGCGGCATCAAGGGTATTCGCGATGAACGCACGCGCCAGTATACGAACCTGGAATCGCTGCCCATCATCGAATACTATCTGTGGCGCGACCTGGCTTCGGATCCCTACCGCAAGGACTTTTTCGATTTTAAGGGCGGCATCTACTACTACGGAGAAAAGGACATTGACCGCTGGTTATCGCCTGAGTGGAAGGATCACCTGGACCGGCTCCGGGCCGATCTGAAATCGCTAAAGGACAGCCTTCCGGCGCAATACCCATTCATCCACACACTGAGAGAAGCCGAGGCGCCGAAGAATGCCCGCATCGCCATCCGGGGTGATGAACAGAACCTTGGCGAAGAGGCTCCCCGCCGTTTTCTGCGGGCGCTCTCCAAGGGCGAGCCCGCGCCTTACACCTCAGGCAGCGGACGCCTGGAATTGGCCGAAGCGATCGCCAGCGCGGACAATCCGCTGACCGCGCGCGTGGTGGTGAACCGGCTGTGGCTGGGACATTTCGGCTACGGACTGGTGCGGAGTCCATCGAACTTCGGCCGGCTTGGGGAACGGCCCACCCATCCGGAACTGCTGGACTATCTCGCCTGGCGGCTGGTGGATTCGGGCTGGTCGCTGAAGGGACTTCATCGGGAAATGATGCTGAGCGAGGCCTATGCGCTGGCCTCGGACCTGGATCAGGCCAACTACGCCAAGGATCCCGAGAACAAGCTGTTGTGGCGCGCCAATATCGTGCAGCGCCTGGATGCCGAAGCGCTGCGCGACTCAATGCTGGCGGTTTCAGGCACGCTCGACGTATCGGCCGGCGGACCGCCCAAACCTTTTGAGGACGGCTTCCGGCGGCGTGCCGTCTACGGCTACATCGGACGGACCAAGCCCGATCCGATGTTGACGCTATTCGACTTCCCGAATCCGAACAACACTTCGGAACTTCGAACCGTCACCACGGGGCCACTGCAGCGGCTGTTCTTCATGAACAACTCATTTGTGGCGGAACAGGCGGCGGCGCTGGCGGCGCGCCTGAACTCCCAAAACGTTTCAGCCGAAGATAGAATAGAAACGGCGTACCGGCTGTTGTTCAGCCGGCCGCCCAAGCCGGCGGAAGTTCAACTGGGCCTCGACTTCCTCAATAAGACCGGCTCCTGGCCCCAGTATGCTCAGGTCCTTCTGAGTTCAACGGAGTTCAGTTCCATCCCGTAGGAAGCGGAGAGAATCGGATATGAACCGGCGCGACGCATTGAAATTGATGGGCAACGGCTTCGGGCTGCTTGGCCTGGGGGCCACGGCCCACGCCTCAAAACAGACTCACCACGCCGCCAAGGCCAAGCGCGTCATCTTTCTTTTCCTGAACGGCGGCATGTCTCAAGTGGACACGTTCGACCCGAAACCCGCGCTGGAGAAATGGCATGGGCAGCCGATGCCGGGGCCGAAGATCAAGACTGACCGCGCCTCGGGCGAACTGATGAAGTCGCCGTTCCAGTTCCACCCCCGCGGCAAGAGCGGGCTGATGGTGAGCGAGATTTTTCCGAAAACCGGAGCGCTCATCGACGACATCTGCGTGATCCGCTCCATGTATTCCGATAACGGGAACCACGGCCCTTCCCTGCTCATGATGAACACCGGCCACGGTCTGCCCGGCAGGCCGTCACTGGGATCGTGGCTCACCTATGGCCTGGGTACGGAGAACCGCAACCTGCCGGGCTTCGTCGCGCTGTGCCCGGGATTCCCGGTGTTGGGCCCGCAGCTTTGGGACTCGGGCTTTTTGCCCAAGATCCACCAGGGCACGTACCTGAACAATGGCGAGCAGGAACCGGACAAGATTATCCGCAACATCAGAAATGCGCGGCTGTCCCCGGCCGACCAGGAACGGCAGCTCACGCTGCTGGACAAGCTGAACCATTCCTACCTCGAGGACCTGGGCCCGCAGCCCGAACTGGAATCGAACATCGCGGCGATGGAAGTGGCGTTCCGGATGCAGACCGAAGCCCCGGAAATCTTCGACATCACCAAGGAACCGGAGGCGGTACGAGCGCGCTACGGAACGCACGATTTCGGACGAGGCTGCCTGATGGCGCTGCGTCTGGCTGAGCGCGGCGTACGCATGGTGCAGGTCTATTACGGCAACTTCCAGCCCTGGGACAGCCACGACGATATCCGCATTCACTCGAAGCTGGCGGCCACCGCCGACGGCCCCATCGCCGCGCTGATCGAAGATCTGAAGTCACGCGGCATGTTCGAGGATACGCTGCTGATCATCGGATCGGAGTTCGGGCGCACGCCGATGATCCAGAACAGCGGCCTGGAACGTGTGGGCAATGGGCGCGATCATAACGTCCACGGCTTCACCACACTGCTTGCCGGCGGCGGAGTGAAGGGCGGCATCGCCTACGGCGCCACCGACGAATTCGGTTTCAAGGCGGCCGAGAAGCGCTGTCATGTCCATGACCTGCATGCCACCGTGATGCACCTGATGGGCTTCGACCATACGCGCCTTACTTACCGGTACAGCGGGCGGGACTTCCGCCTGACCGATGTCCACGGCAATGTCGTAAACGAAATCCTGGCATGAAACACCTGGCTGTCTTCCTATTCGCCATCCTTGGACTGGCCCAGAATCCGCTGCCCAAGGATCATCCCGAAGTCAAGCGGGGCCGCAGGCAGCAAGCTTCCCGCCTGACCGCGGAAATCGCCGGCGGCGCCAGCGCCAAGGCTTCGCCGGTTTCGCGCCGCAACTTCATCGACGAACACATCTTCGGCAGGATGGAGAAGGACCGTGTCCCCCACGCACCGCTGGCAGGGGACTACGAGTTCTTTCGCCGCGTCCACCTGGACCTTACCGGCCGCCTTCCGAAACCGGAGGAAACCCGGGCGTTCGCCTCTTCCTCCGATCCTGACAAGCGCGACAGGCTCATCGACAAACTCACCCAAAGCGAAGCGTACAAGGCCAAGTGGGCCTACTGGTTCAGCGACTTGGCGCAGGTGAACTCCAACCGCCTGGGCACCGACGGACGGAACCTCTTCTACCAGTACATTTACGATTTTCTGCACCTGGACCGGCCATACAACGAAGTGGTGGAGGAGATCCTCACCACGCGGGCGGCCAGCAACTATTACATCGGCCCTGCATCGTACCTGGTGCGGTGGGTGGTGATCGGCGCCACCTGCACCGATACGGTGCATGAGGATACTTCCGATGAGATCGCCATCTGGAGCGCGAAGCACTTTCTGGGGATCAACCTGCAGTGCGTTTCCTGCCACGATGGCCGGGGCCACCTGGAAAAGATCAATCCATGGATGGCCACGCGCAAGCGCGAGGAGTTGTGGAAGCAGGCCGCTTTCTTCGGCAGGACGCGAATCCTGCGCCGCGCCGAAGTGCAGACCACCAAGGACGAGTATTCCATTGACGACAAGGGTGAGGGTTACGACGCGAGGGCCCGCAGCGTGGTCCGCGTGCCGCGCAACGGCAAAGGTATGGTGGAGCCGGAGTTTTTCCTCACCGGGGAGCGGCCGCAACCCGGAAAGCCGCTGCGCCAGGAGTTTGTGCGCATCCTCACCAGCCATCCGCAGTTTGCGCGGGCCACGGTGAACATGCTGTGGGCGGAGATGATGGGCGTGGGGATCGTGGATCCGGTGGATGATTTCGATTTCTCGCGGATGGATCCCAGCGCCAAAACGCCCGAAGGCTGGCCGCTGCAGCCCTCCCATCCCGAGTTGCTGGACGCTCTGGCGAAGGATTTCGCCAACAACGGATATTCGCTGCGGAGGCTATTCCGCCTGATTGCCAAGTCCAGCGCCTACCAGCTTTCCAGCCGGTTTCCGGGCGAGTGGAAGGATTCCTACGCGAAATACTACGCGCGCAAGTTCGTCCGGCGGCTCACCTCGGAGGAGATGTACGACTCCATCGTGGGAGCGACGAACATGTTCTCACCGATCCCGGTTCCCAATCGCGGCATGTACGTGGATTACGCCACCGAGGCCCGGTCTCCGGAGGATTTCCGCCGCCACAAGGACATCAATTTCTTCATGGAGAGCTTCGGGCAGCCCAACCGCGACTATTCTCCAAGAACGAACGACGGCGCCATCACGCAGGCCGTGCTGATGATGAACAGCCCGATGGTGAAGGAAAAGATCAGGGCGGCGCCTGGAAGCTACCTTGGCGGCCTGCTGGCGCAGCAGCCGGCCCTGGGCGATGACGAGATCATCGGCAGGCTGTTTCTGCGTTTCCTGGTGCGTCCGCCGCTGGAAAAGGAAATGGCGATGGCGCGCGGCCTGCTGACCCGCAACCGCACCGGCGGTTTTGAGGATCTGCAATGGCTTCTGCTGAACAAAGTGGATTTCATCTTCAATTACTAAGAGAACGAAAATGGCCAATTACTTTGAGTCGTTCCTGACGCGCCGTGAGATGTTCCGGCTGGGATCGGCGGCCGCCACCGGCAGCTACTTCCTTCCCTTGATCAAGCCTCATAACGTCCGCGCCGCTTCGAAGGTGTCACCGCGCGGCAGCGCCCGGTTTGCCATTTTTGTCATGCTGGATGGCGGCCAGAGCCATGTGGACGCCTGGGATCTGAAGGAACATCAGTGGACGCCGCAGGACTTCGACATCCGGGAAATCCAGCCCGGCGTGAAATGGCCGATGGCGATCTACCCCAAGCTGGCGAAGATGATGGACAAGTACGCGCTGATCCGCTCAGCCGCCGCGTGGGACGCCGTGCATGGACGGGCGCAGTATTACGTGCAGGCCGCCCATCCGCTGAACCTGGCCCTGAAGAAGGAATTGCCGCCCATGGGCGCGGTGGTGGCAAGTGAATACGCCGGACGCCGCCGCGAGTCCGACAGCCTGCCGCCCTACGTCGCCATCAACGTGACGGCAAGCCAGGCGGGACTGCTGCCCAGCGGGTTTCTGCCGGCCGCCTACTCGCCCTTCCACCTCAATACCACCACCGACCTCTCGGCTTTCTCTCCCGATCCGGAGGGGAAGAAGGAACTGCTGCGGCGTTGGGAATTGCTGAAGACCTTCGATGACCGGCTGCGGAGCGATCCCTCCCTGCAGGCCAAGGCGTTCCGGGACTACAACGATCATTATGAAGGCGCCACCCGGCTGATGGCCGACCCGCGATCGGCGGCCGTGTTCCGCTTCAGCGCCGAAGACAAGACCCGCTACGGCAATTCCACCACCGGCGACGCGGCCATTCTGGCGCGCAACCTGATTGAGGCCGATGCTGGAACCAACTTCATCTTCCTGCAACAGAACGGCTGGGATCACCACAAGGATATTTACCTGAAGAAAAACCACTGGGATCATTCGGTGGAACTGGACAATGCGCTTTCGGCCCTGCTGCACGATCTGTCGGCCACCAGGCGTCCGAATGGCAAGACGCTGCTGGAGGAAACGCTGGTGTTCTGCCTGGGCGAGTTCGGCCGCACGCCCGGCCCGCTCAATACCGGACTGAACGGCCGGGACCACTACCCCAACTGCTACACGGTGCTGGCCGCAGGCGGCGGCATCAAGGGCGGTAAGATCATCGGCAGGACCGACGAGATGGGCGCCAAAGTGGTGGATCCGCAATGGGCCGGCAAACGCCCCATTTACATGGAAGATATCGCGACCACGGTCTATTCCGCGCTTGGCATCGATTGGACCAAGACGCTCACCAACACACCCAGCGGCCGCACGTTTTACTATGTGGAGCCGCTGTCGGCGACGCAGGTGATCGTTAACAAGGAAATCGGGGAGTTGTTCGGCTAGCCGAGCCGCTACTGGTCTCCGCCAAAATGGGTATTCTAAAAATGGAGGCTGACATGGCAAGCTTGGACTGGTCGCAATGCCCCGTTGTGGAAAGCGTCCCGGCAAGATGAGTGGCGCATGGGTGCTCAAGGGTACTCGCATGCCTGTCTCGGCCATCTTCGAAAATATTGAAGCTGGCGCCAGCATCGACGACATGATGGAGTGGTTCGATGGACTCGACCGCGAGCAGGTGAAGACCGTGATCGCATTTGCGGCCCGAGTTTGGACAAGCCTCCAGCCTCGGCTGCCTAGATTGGCGCCTGATTGAAGGCGGCGGAAGACGTGGTGCTCGGCAGAGAGAACTGGCCCCTGATTGAACCGCATGTTCAGAAAGTGGTCGCGGCAATCAATGCGGCCCATACCGGCAGCTTTGTCGAGGTGAAGATTCCATTCGCATAAGCTCGGCCGCAATCTCCGTTTTGCGGGGGGAGTGGCGCCTACCTGGAATGGAAGATTCAGAACTCGCTTCAGACCAAGTTCCAAAGCGGATCGGTGAGCTGGCACGAATCAGGCCGCCACTTCCGGATAGCGCGTAATGCAGGACTTGTCCAACTCCGGATCGGACAGACTGTTCAAATCCGGCTCTCAGCCGGCGATAAGCTCGGCTCCTATGACGGGGTAGCCCCCCTACGGGCCGGCCCAGATTCAGCCCGACGTAATGCGCTTCTACTAGTCGACAATCGCCTGCGTCACCGCGTTCTGGAACTCCCGGCGCACATTCAGGTGCTCGTTGGGATAGAGTTGGATCATCAGAATTCCCACCAACTTTTCGGCGGGATCCACCCAGAACCACGTGCCGTAGATTCCACCCCAGCCATAGTCGCCCACGGAACCCAGCGTGGAGGACTGGCCGACTTCGCGGCGCACACGGAAGCCCAGGCCAAAGCCGTAGTTGCGATCGAGGCTATTCGAAAGCGTGAGCGGGCCAATCTGATTCGCTGTCATCGCCTCAATCGTCTTGCGGCTCACCAGGCGCGTGCCATCCAGTTGCCCGCCTGCGATGAGCATCTGGCAAAATCGCATGTAGTCCTCGGCAGTGCCGGCCAGACCGCCGCCGCCGGTGAATAGTCGGCCCGTGCGCGATGCGGGACCGAGCCCGGTGAGTTTTTCGAGGCTGGCGCCGCCACCGCCCTTGGGCTTGTAGGCCGAGACGAGGCGCACGATCCGGTCATCTGGCAGGTAGAAGAACGTGTCGCGCATGCCGAGCGGCTCAAAGATGCGGCGGCGGAAGAACTCATCGAGACTCTGGCCGGAAACCACTTCCACCAAGCGGCCCAGCACGTCGACGGAGAGGCCGTAAGCCCAACGGTCGCCGGGGTGGAAATTGAGCGGCAGCGCGGCCAGACGCTTGATGTAGTCGGCCAGCACATCCTCCGGCTTGTACAAGGCGCGGAGTTGTTTCGCCAAATCCGACACGGGGCCGGAAGTGCCGTAGACAATCCCAGAGGTATGCGTGAGCAGGTGGCGAACGGTAATGGGCGCGCGGCGGGGCTCCAGGCGAGAACCTGCCCCAGCGTGTTCGTTGGGCGCGTTGGCCACGGCCACCTTCATGTCTTTGAACTCGGGCAGAAATTTCGAGATGGGGTCGTCCAGCAGGAAGCGGCCTTCTTCATGCAGCATCATCACGGCGAGGCTGGTGATGGGTTTGGTCATCGAGGCGAGGCGGAAGATGGCGTCGGTGCGGAGCGGTGACTTCGTCTCCATGTCCGAAACGCCCTGCGCCTCGAAGTGCACCACTTTGCCGTGGCGCGCCACCATGCTGACCGCGCCTGCGATTTCACCGCGGTCGATATAGCGTTGCACCAGCGCGCGAACTCGGCCCAGTCGTTCGGCGGAAACGCCCACCTGATCCGGCGCGGCCTTCGGCAGCGGAGCAGTGGCGGCGAGAAGTGGGGCGAGAGCAAGCAGCAGCCAAGCGCGGAATGACATGGACGAGATGGTACCATGCGCGGCGCGGCTGGCGGCGGCCCCGGTTTCGGAATGCCAAGCCGCGCCTATGGGCAAGTTGTGGACAGTTGGTCGGCCACACTTCCACTACTTTTTGGCGCATCGCAGGCGATGGGTTGTGTCCGGATGCGCCGTCATCCAGGCGTGACATCAAAGAGTTCGTGGCCTTAGCCCGACGATGCTAAAGCGGTTTCCTGCTCCACGCACCAAATTGGATTGATGCCACCAACTGACTTCCCTGCGCGACAGCCGCCTCTTCCAATCTTGCTGCCAGACTATGATCCGCTACGACTCCCGGCGGTAGCGAAAGACCCAGATCCGCCAAGCGAGGGGCGAGACTGATCACAGTGCTGGCCGCCCACGAATAAAGAAGGGAGCCGCGTCCACCGCCCGTCTGAATCTCCGCGAGAACAGTGGGAAAAGGAAGGCCCGCATCCAGGTACGTCTTGCCTAGTTGGCGCCCAAAGGTGGGGGACAAGCCGACTCGCCGGAAAACTTCAGCAATCAGCGAGCTGCACTGATCGAACAAGTCGCACGGGGGGAAACTCGGCATTGTCGCCGTAAAGTCGACCTCATGAAAAACCACAATCCCTCCTGGCTTGAGAAAGCGCGTGAACTGCCGGAGGGTAGCCGCCGCGTCCGGTTGATAAATCAGTATGTAGCGGCCTACGACGGCATCGAATTGTTCGGTAGTTGAAAAATCATCCAGGTTCGCGGCTTGAAACGAGACCCAGGAGGAACAGCCTTGGTCCACCGTGCGCTGGCGAGCCCACTCCAGCGCGGCCGGATCGCGATCGAGACCGATGACGCGCCCTCCAGGACCAACGATGTCGGCCACGAGGAGAGCAACATCTCCAACTCCGGAGCCCAGATCCAGAACCCGCATGCCGGGCGAAATACCCGCAGTGCGGAAGAACTTCTCCGTGTAAGGGCGGAGTATACGCCCCTGGAGCATCAGGCGTTCGTACTCGTACGTGGATTGGCCGCGGACGTAGTTGGAAGGGTGCTCACCGCCATAGTCTATCACGCCAACCTTGCTGGAGACGTCGATTCCGAGCGGTTTGTCGCCGATCCGGTAGTTGGCCGATAACGGCGGGAAATCGAATCCTGTGTAGTCACCCAGCGAGCAAACCACGGACACAGGATCTAAAAAGGGATTACCCGGAGCCTCTAGTCCGCTACCGTAGCGGTGGTGAGGTCCATATCGGTGTGCCGGCTGCGCCGGTGACGCCGCGGCTCAGTCTTCACCAGCATCTTCAAGGCGATCAGCAGCAGCAGCAGTCCCTTTACCGCCTCGGCGCTCGAATAGGCCGAACGGAAACTCCAGAAGCGTGAGCGCTCCGCCGAAACCACCATTTCCGGCACAAAATCCACCAGCCGCCCGAGATAGGTGATTTCCGGCGTCAACCAGAACTTCTCGAAAATCACCACCAGAAACGTCAGCGCACAAAGCACCATCGTCAGCCTGTTGCCGTTGGTGGCGAAAAGCAGCGTTCCGGCCAGCAGTAAAGCCAGCCAGATCTGGGCGGTGCCATAGACGTCGAAATAGAACCGGTTGAGTTCCGACACCTGATAACGCAGCAGCATGCGCGAACTTGACACTCCGAGTTGCACCATCATCTTTGACGCCGGGCCCGACGGCGCCTCCAACAATTGATCCACTGCCTTGAAGTTTTGAATCGCAATGAAAACCATCGCGACTGTGATGCCGACCCAAACGCCAAGGATCGCCATCGAGAACCGGCGTGTATGCATGCGCTCTGAGACTCGATTCTAGCGCAATCCGTGTAAGCCATGAGAATCCAAACCTTGCCCGGACTCCGTATTCGCTACTGAGATGCGGCATGCGATTTTCCTCACTGGCGGCACCGGGTTTCTGGGCCGGCAACTGATCCGGACCCTGGTGGCGCGGGGTCATGCGGTGAAGGCGCTGGTGCGGCCGGGTTCCGAACACAAGACACCACAAGGAGCCGAATGTGTGGTGGGCAACCCGCTGGACGCAGGTTCGTTCCGCAGCCGGATCGATTCCGGGACGACGTTCGTGCATATGGTGGGTGTCAACAAACCGGCGCCGTGGAAGGGGCGGCAGTTCCGGTCCATCGATCTGGCTTCCCTGTGCCAGTCAGTGGACGCGGCGGCCAACCAGGGTGTGCGGCACTTCGTTTTTATCAGCGTGGCGCAACCCGCTCCGTTGATGAAGTCCTACATCCAGGTTCGCAGGGAGTGTGAGCAGTACATCGCGCAGGCGGGCCTTGCGGCTACCATCCTGCGTCCCTGGTATGTATTGGGACCAGGGCGGCGCTGGCCGCTGCTGCTGGCGCCTTTTTACAGGATTGGCGAGTTGTGCGGCGCCGAATCGGCCCTCCGCCTGGGATTGCTGAGCCAGGCGGAGATGACGCGGGCGCTGGTGTGGGCCGTGGAAAATCCGGGCACTCGCATTCTTGACGTTCCGGCCATCCGCGCCACCCGGCTGGCGGATCACCCCGCCCACAGCGCCGTTTGACGCGTCCGCAATGCTTTGTTCGCCATGTGCGCCGCCGATGCCGCGCTGACGCCAGCCTCGGCCGGCGCGTTGGGCGTTTTGCGGGTCCGGATGCAGTCCACCCAGTGTTGCAGATGCAGCAGTTCGCCATTGGGATTGGTGTAAAAATCGGCGCCGCGGGGGCCGTCGCCAAGAATCCACTGCGCGTACTCCAGCCGGCTGGAACGCAGTTCCGGATGCACCTCATAGCGGCCGCGGTCAATGTAGAGGGTGCCCTCGGTTCCCATGAACTCAATCATCGCGGCGTTGCGCGCGTTGACGAACGTGCCTTCAAAATACACCTGCGCCTGACGTTCGGGATACCGCAGAATGGTCTGCACCGTGTCCGGCGTTTCCCACAGCCCCTTCGCCTTCAGCATGTCGCCGATGCTGTGCGCCTCCGAAGGATGGTCTACATCCAGAAACCAGTGCGCGACATCGATCCAATGCACCATCAGGTCGGTGAAAATGCCACCGCCGAAATCCCAGAACCAGCGCCATTGACGGAACCTGTATTCATCAAAGGCCTGGGGCCTGGCGCCCCCCAACCACGTCTTCCAGTCCACTGAGTGGGCATCGATGTTGTAATTGGGCCGCTCCCAGCGGGGCTGATTGCGGTTCCACGTCAGATGCACCTTGTGGATCTGCCCGATGCGGCCGGATTTCACAATCTCGTATGCCCTTTGGATGTGGGGCATGGACCGCTGCTGCATGCCAACAAGGACAATGCGCCTGTTGCGGTTCTGCGCGTCGATGACGGCGCGGCCTTCGGCCAGGTCGTGCGTGAGCGGCTTTTCCACGTACACGTCCTTGCCGGCGTTGCAGGCGGCGATGGTCAATGGCACGTGCTGGTGGTCCGGGGCGCCGATGAGTACGGCATCCACGTCCTTGCGGTCCAACACCGCGCGATAATCCTTTGAGGCAAACGCCCCGGGCCCGGCGATCTGACGCGCTTTCTCCAGATTGACGTCCCACACGTCGCAGACGGCGGTGATTCTTGCGCCCCGCACTGATTCCAGGTTGCGCATCAGAACCTGCGCGCGCCCTCCAGTTCCGATACAGCCGATTTGAACCGTGTCGTTTGCGGCGAAGGCCGCCATGCCTGCCAGAAAGTCCCGGCGCTCCATGCTAGGGAGTCTACACCAACCGCGGCAGCCTCCACCCACCCTGCCGCGAATGCGGGATATCATAGCGGGTTAGTACCATGAACCGCCGACACGCTCTCCGCGCACTGATGGGGTTCGCAGCCTCATCCCCGCTGTTCCCGCAAAACGCCGACGACGGCCTGATGGGCCCCGTGAATGTTCACGAATTTGAAGCCATCGCCCAGCGCAAGATGCACAAGATGGCCTATGATTTCATCGCCGGCGGCGTGGACGATGAGCTGACGCTTCGCGCCAACCGTGAAGCATTGAAGCACTGGTTCCTGGTGCCGCGCGTGCTCACCGACGTCAGTGAGGTGGATCTGTCAGTCGACCTGTTCGGCGTGAAGGCGCCATCGCCCATCCTGGTGGCGCCCACGGGCGGGAAGAACCTGGTGCTGCCGAACGCGGAATCCATCGTCGCCAAGGCCTGCGCCAACACCAGGACCCTGTTCTGTACCGGCAGCGGCGCCGAGCGCGCCCTGGATGAAGCCATTGGAAGCGTGAACTGGTGGAGCAACACCATCGGCTCCCCCAACAAGGCCGCCGCCGAGAACTACGCCCGCCGCATTGAAGACCGCGGCGCCAAAGGCATCACGGTGACGGTGGACAACCAGTATCAATCCAACCGTGACCGTAACAACCGCAACCGGTTCGACTACGGATATATGTCCGGAGGCGTTCCCAAACCGGGCGAGAAACGCGAGCCTCGCAATCCCGCCAAGGCCGCCATGTGGCAGCCCCATACGCCGAACCTGACTTGGGATTACGTGGGTTGGCTGCGCGGGGCCACCAGGCTGCCCGTCATCCTGAAGGGTATTCTCGCGCCCGAGGATGCGGTGAAGGCAGTGGAAAGCGGCGCCAGTGGGATCATCGTTTCCAATCACGGCGGACGCCAGTTGGACGGCGTGATTGCAACCATCGACGCGCTGCCGGACGTGGTGTCGGCAGTGGGCGGCAAGGTGCCCGTGCTGATGGATGGCGGGCTGCGCCGCGGCAGCGACATCTTGAAAGCGTTGGGACTTGGCGCCAAAGCTGTGCTGGTGGGCCGAGCGCCGCTGTGGGGCTTGGGCGCATTCGGGCAGCCGGGCGTGGAACGCGTGCTTTCGCTCCTGACGGCCGAGTTGAAACTTTCCATGGCGCTGGCCGGCAAAGCGAACCTGGCGCAAGTGGACCGCAAGCTGGTGAGGCGCGCCTAGTGGCTGCCCCGGCTCTTACCCTGATGCTGTTGCTGGCCGCGTTGGCCTCGCCTCAGGAACCCGGCGCGCTCTGCGCGACCTGTCATTCCGAGCATGCCGAGGACCTGCGCAGCCACAAACATTTCGCCGCCAAGCTCAGTTGCGAAGTGTGCCACGGCGCAAGTGAGAAACATCGCAAAGCCGTGGGCGCGGCGGCGCCGGATCGTGTGGCCGCGCCCGATGAGGTACCGGCCCTGTGCGGCGGATGTCATGCCCCTCAGCAGAAGACGTATGTCGCCTCAACACACGGAAAACTGGTTTTGGCGCGGAGTTCAAAGCGGGCGGCCAATTGCGGCGCCTGCCACGGCGTACACGCGCCGCGATGGGCGGCCGCCATGGAGCGCCAGTGCGCGCGCTGCCACGAATCGCTGCCCCAATCGTGTAAAGGCGCGCCCAGGCAGGTGAATGCGCGGCTCGCGTGCGCCGGTTGCCATGAGCCGCATTCGCTGGCGCGGCAGCAGTGAGTGCCGAATGCCGCGCATGGTTTCAGGGTAAGCCTTCCATCGGCTAAGCCCACCTCGACGCCACCGCACTCACCTTCCGCGGTCGGCTTGGGTCTGCACATCCCATTCCGGGACCTCGGCATCGAAGATGAGGCGCGTGCTGGCGTGGCGGAGCAACTCCTCTTTTTTTCAAGCCAGCCTGAGCCGTCTGGATCGTATTCCCGAAGGGCCAGAGGCAGTTGAAAGACTTTCATGTCCGGTCCGCGGGCCGCGCCGCCGGACTGGTGGACACCAAGGTGGTCTCGTTCTCCGGTACGCATTCCGCGCTCAAGTGGATGATTCCGGAGGCGCAGCGGCCCCGCTGAGGCGAACGTCCTTGAGTTGCGCGCTCCACGGCGGATAGCCCCGGGCCTGCGCGTAGGCGTCTTCCTCAAACGTAACGATCGCATCCACCCGCGCGCCAGGGCGCAACTCCTGGACACGTTCAGCGAAATTCCAGGCTTTCAGAAAGAGTATGCGGCCTTTCTGCCGCAACTGGACCCGCAGGTGTTTTTCTTTGAACACCGTGGGTTCGCCCGCCACTTCCGCATCAAAGACGGCGAACTGCGGGAACGGATTGCCGGCCCCGAACGGCGCCAGCGATAGAACCTCGGCCACGCTGCGGTCATTCACTTCGCTCAGGTCGATGGCGGCGTCCACTTCCACGTGCGGCCGGAAGTCCTCCGGCGTCAGGCGTTCGGCTGCGTACCGATTGAACCGCCGCCGGAATTCCTCCACACCCTCGGCGCTCATCGCCAAGCCAGCCGCCATGCGGTGCCCACCGAAACGGCGGAACAGATCCTTCATCGATTCCAGCGCATCCAGTAAATGGAACGGCGCGATGCTGCGGCCCGAACCGGACGCTTCGCCGTCTTCTTCGCCCAGCACCAGTACGGGCCGGCAGAAACGCTCCACCAGGCGGCTGGCCACAATCCCCAGTACGCCGCGATGCCAGTTGCGCCCGCAAAAAACCAGTCCCGCCTGATCGTCGGTCACCGGCGTCCGCTCACACTCTTCCAGAATGGCGGCGACGATTTCGGCTTCGGTCTCACGGCGTTCGGTATTTAGTCCGTGCAGCCGCTCAGCGATCTCCTGCGCTCGCGCCTGGTCATCGGTGAGGAAGAGATTGATCACATCTTCGGCGTGGGCCATGCGGCCGGCGGCATTGATGCGCGGCGCCACGCGAAACGCCACCTGCCCGGCGGATGGCGCATCGCCTTCGTTGAAGCCGGAGACCGACATCAGCGCGCGCAGGCCGGGGTTGCGCAGGTTGCGGAATCCGGCCAGGCCGTGCTTGACAATGATGCGGTTTTCGCCCTGCAGCGGAACCACATCGGCCACCGTGGCAAGCGCAACGATTTTCAGAAACGATTCCTCCAGACGCCGCACGCGCGCCGGTTCCCAATTCAATGCCCCCAGCAGCGCCTGCACCAGTTTGAAGGCGACGCCCGCGCCGCACAGGTTCTTATCGGGATAGCCGCAATCGGGCCGGTTGGGATTGAGAACCGCGTGCGCCACCGGCAATTCTTCCTCCGGGAGGTGATGATCGGTGATGATGACGTCGATGCCCAGTTCGGCGGCGCGGCGCGCCACTTCAATGGCGCGGATGCCGGTATCGACGCTCACCACCAGGCCCACACCTTCGGCCGCCGCCTGCTCCACCACCTCGGCGCGCATCCCGTAGCCTTCCTTCAGCCGGTGCGGAATGTGGAAGCGTGTTCTCCCTCCCGCCAGTTCAATCGCCTTGCTGAGAATCACTACTGAGCAGGTGCCGTCCACGTCGTAGTCGCCGTAGAGCAGCACCGTCTCCTTGCGGTCCACGGCCAACTTCAAACGCGCCGCGGCGCGGTTCATGTCGCGCAGCAGGTAAGGATCCAGCAGGTCGCCGATGGAGGGACGAAGAAACCGGCGGGCCGATTCCGGATCGGAATATCCTCTTTGCACCAGCACACGGGCGGCCGGCGCGCCTACCGACAGCGCCTGGCGCAAGGACTGAATCAGCGCCGGATCGGGATCGGGCACGGACCAGCGGGCGGGTTTCAACATCGAACCGCGCCGTCAGTTTCGCGAAAAATAGCTGCCGCCGATCGACGAATCCTCGTCATCGTCCTCGCCTCCCAACTCCGGAACCGCGCTGTCCATCTGGTCCAGCAGGTCCAGCAGTTCCTCATACCATTCGGTACGGAGGTCGAAGACATAGAACCGGCCATCCAGATCGAAGACCATTTCCACTGAGCAGGTGAACCCCTCAAACGGCCGCAGTTCTTTCAGACGGCGCTCCACGGCGCGGGCTTCCTCGCGAGGCAGATCGCTCGCTTCCAACCGGTCCATGGCGTCTTCAATCATGTCGCGCTTAAAGGTGCGGTGATTGAAGACCATCATCTTGATTCCCGCCCGCATGGCGCATTCCACGTAGGCGCGGTAATCCGGTTCTCTTTCCACATCCCAGAGCACAAGCCTCTGATCGTGGAGTTCGTTGACGAAACCGCGGAAAACGGCGAGCCCCTGGCTTTCCAGGTATTCGCGGATTTCCAGTTTGAGCGTGTCGAGATTCAGCTTCATGGGCGTTTGGCCACCACCAGAACATCGTACTGCGCGCCCAGGTCGCGGGCGGAGGGAGTGACGATCGATTTCGGACCGATAAAGATTTTGCGGGATTCGCGGATGGCCTGACGGACATCGTTCTCGCAGACGAAATCGGAGATGGGGATTTCAGGAACGGGAGCAGGCTTGGGCGCCTCCACCGGTGCAGGCGGAGGCGGAGCCACGGCCGCTGCGGGAACATCGCAGGCGCAGGTTGGCGATGCGGCGGCCACCGCGGGCGCGCGCCGTGCTCCAAGAAAGCGGTCCACCACCTGCGCGGCGACACTCGGCGGCTGAGCGGCGCTGCCCACATCGATGCCGCGCGCGGCGAGATATCGCTCCACCGCCGAAACAACCGTGCCCCGGTCCACCGCCGCCGAAGGAACCGAAAAAGCCTGCTCCGCGCTTCTCACTTCGTAGGCGATTCGCTTGATGTTCAACAGATGCTGCGGACCCACGTTGTCGGAGGTGATGTTGCCGGCAATGGCCCCGCATCCAAGCGTCATCGATGGCTGCACGTTCGTCGTGATGCCGGTAGCCCCTTGCGGCGATGGCGTGTTCACCAGCACCCGGAAGGCCGGCATGCGGCGGCCGTACTCCAACACGCGCGCGTCGTCAGTGGAATAGATCACGCACGTGTGACCCAGCCCGTTCAAATGCAGGATGGTCTCACAGGCGTCAACCGCCGCGCCAAAGCTATCCACAAAGTGCAGCGCCAGAACAGGCGAGAGTTTCTCAGCCGAAAGCGGATGTTGCCTGCCTACGCCTGCGATTTCGACGGCGAGAATCGACGCATTGGCCGGCGCTTCAAATCCCGCCATCCGCGCAATCTTCTGCGGCGACTGGCCCACGCATTCCGGACTGACGCCCAACCGCTCGGTCAGCAACACCCTGGCCAGCGCCTCACCCTGCTCCCGCGTGCAAAGGAAGGCGTTCGCCGCCTTCAACTCATGCAGGATCTTCTCGCGCAGGCTGCGCACCGCCACAATCGTCTGCTCACTCGAACAGACCGTGCCGTAGTCAAACGACTTGCCCGCCACCACCTTGCGCACGGCATCGGACACGTCAGCCGATTCGTCAATCAGCACAGGCACGTTGCCGGGGCCAACGCCATAGGCCGGCTTGCCGCTGGAATAGGCGGCCTTAACGATTCCACCGCCGCCGGTGGAAAGAATTACGCCCGTCCTGGGATGCCGCATCAGCGCATTGGTCGCCTCCAGCGTGGGATGGTTGATGCATTGGATGATGCCTTCAGGCGCCCCGGCGCGCAACGCGGCCTGCAACAGTATGTCGATGGTGGCGCACGTGCAGCGCTTGGCGCGTGGATGCGGCGTCAACACCACCCCGTTGCCGGACTTGAGCGAAATCACTGACTTGTAGATCGCCGTCGATGTGGGATTGGTGGTGGGCAGAATCGCGGCCACTACGCCAACGGGTTCGGCAATTTCGATGATGCCTTCCTCGCGCGCCGTGCGGATGACGCCGATCGTCTTCATGCCCCGGATGTGCCGCGGCAACAGGTCGGCGCAAAGCAGGTTCTTGGCCAGCTTGCCCTCCACCGTGCCCATGCCGGTTTCCTCCACCGCCATCTCAGCCAATGGGCGGGCCTGCGCACGCGCCGCGGCAGCCATCGCTTCCACGATGGCATCCACCTGGTCCTGCGTAAAGGAACGGAAACGAAGATAGGCCTCGTAGGCCCGTTCCACTTTCGTGCGGACCTCTTGAATGGAAAGCAGGTCGGTATCCTGAAGCATGCTTGGCCTACGGGAAAAAAGCGGAGGCTATCCGATGGCCTTGTCGCTCTTCTTCACGCCAGGCAGGACTTTTTCCACATCTTCGTGCGGATTCGGGATCACGTGGACCGAAACAAGCTCACCCACGCGGCGGGCTGCGGCCGCGCCGGCGTCAGTGGCGGCTTTCACCGCGCCCACGTCGCCCCGCACGGTGACCGTAACGAATCCCGCTCCAATGAACTCCTTGCCCTGCAATATGACGTTCGCGGTCTTTACCATTGCGTCAGCGGCTTCAATGGCGCCGACAAGTCCTTTTGTTTCCACCATCCCCAGGGCTTCCATAGATTCTCACCGTAGCACAAGCGGTTCGGCGGTGTACAATGCTTACGCGATATGAGCAGGAAAATCTTAATCGTCACGGCAGACGCGGGCGAAGGCTACGAAGCCTGGTACGCGGTGCATCGGTTTCAGGAGGCCGGCATCAAGCCGGTAGTCGCGGCCCCATCCAGGAAGCGGCTGCACCTGGTGATGCACGATTTTGAGCCGGGCTGGGACACCTATGTCGAGCGGCCGGGCTACGGCATGAACGCCGATGTCGCCATCAGGGACATCAGGAACAGCAAGGGGTACGACGCCGTGCTGCTGATTGGCGGGCGGGCGCCTGAGTTTCTCCGCCACGACCCGCGCCTGATCGCCCTGATTCAGGACTTTGCGAACAAGGGCAAGTGGCTGTTCGCCATCTGCCATGGGATTCAGATCCTGGTGGCCGCCGGCGTGGTAAAAGGCCGCTGCGTCACCTGCTATGAGCATGTGCGCTCTGAAGTGGAGATGGCCGGCGGCACATGGAGCAGGAACCAGGCCGAACGGGACGGCAAGATGGTGACCGCCCAGACCTGGGAATCGCATCCCGACTTCTACCGCCACGTCTTTTCCTGCCTGGCCGAATCGGCCTGACGGCAATCGGGTCACCATTACAGAATGCAGGAAATCACGCGGCGCGCATTGCTCACCTCAACGGCGGAACTCATCCGCAAACGTAAGCTGTCGCCGGTCGAGTTGACTCGCTCCACGCTGGCGCGGATCGCAAAACTGAATCCGGAGTTGAACGCCTTCATCACCATCACAGCCGACGCGGCAATGGCGCGCGCACGTGAACTGGAGGCTGAACAGATGCGCGGCCGGTTCCGCGGGCCGCTGCACGGCATCCCCATCGGGCTGAAAGACCTCTACGACACCGCCAAAGTCCGCACCACGGCGGCCAGCGCGCACTTCGCCAGTCGCGTGCCGGACAGTGACGCCACCGTTGTTGCGCGCCTTCGCGACGCCGGCGCCGTCATCATCGGCAAACTCAACATGGACGAGTTTGCCTTCAACTTCACCTCTGAAACCAGCCACTTCGGCCCCGTCCACAATCCCTGGAAACGGGGCTACACGCCGGGAGGAAGTTCCGGCGCCTCGGCGGC
>JANRLE010000347.1:0-11223 GCA_033762895.1 Bryobacteraceae bacterium
CGAAAAGTTCGCAACGCAGGTGAATTCCGAGATCCTCGCCGAAGTCCGCAGGATCGCCCACGACGAAGGCCGCCAGATTCAGGCGTTGATCGACGAAGCCCTGGCCGACCTGATCGAAAAGCGGAAACAGGCCCGCCCGCGCGCCCACGTCATGGCCGCCTATCTCGGCAGCCACGAGAAATACGGCGAACTCTATCAGAAACTCGCGAAATGAGGGACTACCTCACCGTCGTCGAGGTGCTGGCGATTCACGCCGATCAAATCGAACGCTACGGCGGAACCCATGGCGTGCGCGATCACGGCTTGCTGGAGTCCGCCCTTTACCGGCCGCAAACCGGCTATTACGCCGGCGCGATCGAGGAAGCGGCTGCGATGTGGGAGAGCCTCGCGCAGAATCATCCGTTCCTCGACGGGAATAAGCGGACTGCGTTTGCAGCCACGTATACGTTCCTCGTCATCAATGGACTCCTGCTTACGGCTGATGCAGAGGAGACCTACCGTTTCATCAACGGTCTGTATGAATCGGGCGCCTTCCAGTTTTCCAATCTTGTAGCGTTTCTGCGCCGTGCGAAACCGGTTATTGGAAGTAGCCGTTGACGTCCAGGATCACGTGGGTCTCGTTGGTGACAAAGACGCTCACCGCGCCCCCCGTGCCGGCCGGCACCAGCGCGGCGTTGGCGACAATGCGGCCCAGGAATGAATTCAGCGTGGAGACGAACGGGCGCGGGCGGCCGGTAGGCCACAGCGTCAGGAAGCCGAGCGTATTGGTGGGCACCACCGTCGCATTCACCGAATAGGCGCGGGCGGTGGCGGGAAGATTGCACTTGCCGGTCAGGGTAAAGTCTCGGGTTTCGTTTGCCGCCATCACCGGTCCTGCCGATCGTGTGTCGGCCACGCGGCACGGCGTCAGGGGGAAGAACTGCAGCTCATTCAAGCCGCCCGAGGCTCCGAAATAGCCGTTGGTGTCCAGGATGATGTCGGTGGAGTCGGTAACGAACGCGCTCACCGCGCCGCTCGCGCCGGCCGGCACCAGCGCCGCGTTCGCCACCACGGCGCCATCGAAGGAGTTCAATGTCGACACAAACGGCTGCGTCTGTCCGGTGGGCCAGATGGTGAGGTAGCCGAGTACCGAGCCTGGCACCACGGTCACGTTCAACGAATAGGCCGAGGCGTTCGAAGGAACCAGGCAGTTGCCCGAAGGCAGCGGGAAGCTGCGGGTGGAGTTGGCGCCTGGCGTGGGCGGCCCGAATGAGCCGGAAAATCCCGTGCCAGCGCGCGTATCGGCCAGCCGGCAGGGGTCCAGCGTGTAGAACGAAAATCCGGAATTCGATTCGAAGTAGCCGTTGATATCCACGATCACATCGGCGCGATTGGTGACAAAGACGCTGATGGACCCGCCGGCGCCCGCGGGCACGATGGCCGCGTTGGCCACAATGCCGCCGTGGAAGGAGTTGAGCGTGGAAACCAGGGGTTGGCTCTGGCCGGTGGGCCACAGGGAGAGATAGCCCAACGGCTCATGCGGCACAACGGTAACGTTCAGCGCGTAGGCCTGGGCGGTGGCGGGGATGTTACAGCGGCCGGTGGGGATAGGTAAGTCGCGAGTGGTGTTGCCGTTGAGCGTGGGGGGGCCGAAATTGCCCGTGGTCCCCTGGCCGGCGCGGGTATCGGCCACGCGGCAGGGCGTCACGGGAACAAAGCGCAGCCCGCCCAGGCCCGCGGGCACCGTATAGACATATGCCGCGCCCGCTTCCTGCGCCGTGTTGTCCGCCTGATTGCCGTTGACGCCAGTGGCCGCGCTGGCTTCGAGCCACGCCCCCACCACCACGGTATCACCGGAGACGCCCACGGAAACACCGAACGCATCGTCAATATTGGTATTGGAAGCCTTCAGATAACCCTGTTGGGACCAAAGCCCGCCGTTGCGCACAAACAGATAAGCCGCACCAGCCGCCGCCGCGTTGTTATTACTCTGGTTTCCGTTGACTCCGGTGGCGTTACTGGCTTCCAGCAGCGCGCCCACCACGATGGTGTCGCCCGCTACCGCCACGGACCACCCGAAACGGTCATTGCCGCCGGTGTTCGACGCCTTCAGGTAAGCCTGCTGGCTCCACGCCCCGCCGCTGCGCAGGAACACGTAGGCCGCGCCGGCGAGGTTGGCGGCGTTATCCGCCTGGTTTCCGTTGACGCCGGTTGCCGCGCTCGATTCCAGCCACGCGCCCACCACAATGGTGTCGCCGGAAACCGAGACCGACCGGCCAAACTCGTCGCCCGCCCCGGTATTGGATGCCTTCAGGTAAGCCTGCTGGCTCCAGACACCCGCGGTGCGGAGAAAGACATAGGCCGCCCCCGAACTTAGTAAGCTGTTATCCGCCTGATTCCCATTGACGCCGGTGGCGGCGCTGTCTTCCCCATAGGCGCCGGCAACGATCGTATCGCCGGAAATCGCCACCGCCAGACCGAAGGTGTCCTCGGCGCCCGTATTGGACGCCTTCAGATAGGCCTGCTGGCCCCACACGCCGCCGCTGCGCGTAAATACATAGATCGCACCGGCGTTTAACGAGCTGTTGTCCGCCTGGTTGCCATTCACCCCCGTTGCCGCGCTATCTTCAAACGGCGCGCTGGCCACCAGCGTGTCGCCGGAAACGGCCACCGAGTAGGCGAACCAATCGCCCGCGGTATTGTTGGAAGCTTTCAGATAGGCCTGCTGGGTCCAGGTTGTACCGCTGCGGGTGAACACATACACGGCGCCGGAGTTGAGCGCGCTATTGTCGCTCTGCGTGCCGTTGCTGTCTTCCCCGTAGGCGCCGATGACGGCGGTGTCGCCCGACAAGGCCACCGCAAAGCCGAACAGGTCGGAGGCGCCCGTGTTGGACGCTTTCAGGTAGGCCTGCTGGGTCCAGGTGCTGCCGCTGCGCACGAATACATAGGCCGCGCCGGAATCGCCCGCCCCGTTGTCGGCTTGGCTGCCGTTGACGCCGGTGGCGGCGCTATCTTCGCCGGGCGCGCCCACCAGGACGGTGTTACCGGAAATGGATACCGAGGTGCCGAAGCGGTCCCCCGCCGCAGTATTGGATGCTTTCAGGTAGGCCTGCTGGGCGACGGGATCGATGGTGATGGGGTAGCGGGCCGCCTGTTCGTCCACTTCAATCGTCAGACCGCCGGGTTGCGGCTTCATGGCGGCGGGCAGCGGCTTGCCATCGGCGTCCCACACCTTGAGACCGGCGTAAGTGACAATGGCGCGGCCCGCGGCGTCTGTGAAATGGATCGACCCGGCGGCGGGGACCGGGGTGAGGCCGCCGCGGGACTGAAGGCGCAGTTCCAGCTTCCCCTTGCCCGCGGGCCGCTTGCGGAGCGTGAAGCCATGCTCCAGACCTTGCGAGCCGTTGACGTACCATTCGCGCAGGGTGGGGTCCCAATCGTAGTGAACACGGTTCAGGTCGGTGGTGACGCGGGCGCGACCGGCAATGGGCCGCATGGCTCCTCCGCCGAAGCCGTAACCAGTGAGACCCAGTCCCCACTTCCATTGGCCGCCGTCGGGTTCCACAGAAAAACCCCGGCCGTCGAACCGTAGCTGCCATCGCTGCCCGGGATTGCGGGCCGAAAGACCGGAGGAAACGGCGTGGCGATGACGGTCATACTCGGCGCGGATGCCGTTCCAGTCGGCGGCGGTAAGTCCCTTGGGCACATTTCCTGCCGGGGCGGCGGGCGCGCTGGACAACGCCAGCAGAGCCAGTAGTATTGGAAGATAGATAATCACAACCGCTAACGATAACACGGATCACTGGAAGTAACCGTTGACGTAGAGGATTACGTGGGTTCTCGTGGTAAGGGCAGCCACTAACGGGCATGCCGCGCGCGAAAACACGCCCAGGCCAGAATGTTTTGGGACCGGTACGCGAGCCGCCCGGTTCCGGTATCATTATGAAGGGGCCTGCCCTTCGCGCATCCCGTCCGCGCAATCTTCCATCATTTTGAAAGGAGCCGTCTTGCCGCTCTCACCGATCCTGGCGCTACTGCAAATCCGCATCGCCGAATTGATCAGCCTCGACAAGCCCATCCCGCTGATGGTGCTGCTGCTGCTGCTCCTGTTCTCGGTCCTGTCCCTGTCCGTGATCTTTCAGAAATGGGGCCAGTTGAAGAAGGCGCGCGGATCGAACATGACCTTCCTGCGCGCCTTCCGCAAGGCGACGGGCCTGGAGGCGATGGCGCTGGCAAGCGAGCAGTTCAAGGATGCGCCGGCGGCCTACGTCTTCGGGTTCGGCTATGAAGAAGTAGCGCGTCAAGTGAAGCAGACCGGGCGGTTGCGCAACAAAACGGCGGTGGAGCGGATTCTGCAGGTGGGCATCAGCGAAGAGATGGCGGTGCTCGAAAAGCGGCTGAACTGGCTGGCGACCACGGCCACGGTCTGTCCTTTCATCGGCCTGTTCGGCACGGTGTGGGGGATCATTGAAGCGTTTAACGCGCTGTCCAGCTCCGGCGCCGCCAGCCTGCGCGCCGTGGGCCCTGGTATCGCTGATGCGCTGGTGGCGACCGCAATGGGCCTGCTCGCCGCCATCCCCGCGGCGATTTTCTACAACCACTTCGGAAACATCGTCAAGGACGTGGGCGCGCGGCTGGACGACTTTTCGCTCGAATTCATGAACATGGCCGAACGGACCTTCGAGGAGTAATCAACGATGGCGTTCTCGATGAACGGCGGGGGCGGCGGAGGGCGCAGGCGGCGTCACTCCGATTTCGGCACAATGTCGGAGATCAACATCGTTCCGCTGGTGGACGTGGTGCTGGTGCTGCTCATCATCTTCATGCTCACCGCGCAGGTGATGGAGTTCGGCCTGGAGATCGATGTCCCGAAAGTGTCCCAGGAAAAGGCCAGCGCCGAGGAACTTCCCGTCATCTCCATCGCCAAAAGCGGCACCACCTATCTGAACGAAGCTCCGATCAACATCAATGAAATCGGCGATACCGTGAAGAAGCGTTTTGGCGAGAACGCCAAGGCAGTGTACATCAAAGCGGATAAAAATGTCCTTTGGGACGTATTGGCGCAGGTGGTGAGCGAGGTGAACCGTTCGAAGTTCGAGGTCCGGCTGGTCACCAAACCGGAAGACGTCAGCGAGCGCAGGAGACGATAATAAGAGCAGTGGCCGGGACGCATATCATCGATCAGCGTGACAACCTGGGCGGATCCTTCACCGCATCGCTGTTGGTGCATGCCGTGGTTTTCGCGGCGGCCGCCGGATGGACGTGGTACGCACAAACCCATCGCGACGCCTTCGGTGATCCCAACTCCGCCGGCGGCGTCACCGTTGTCGCCACCGAGGGGATCCCCATCATCCAACGAACAGGGCCCGTAAATCCGGTTGCCAACGATACCGAATCGCAGGTGCCGGACCGGCCGAAACCCGCCGCCCGTCCAAAGGAAGTGGAAGATCCGGACTCGATTGGGATCACCCGCACTCCCAAGAAAAAGAAAAAAGAGCTGACGGCGTTTGAGAAGCGCATCCAGGAAACCAGCGGCGCATGGCGGAGAAGGATTTGCAGGCCAACCAGGTGTACAGCACCACGGGCCGGGCGGCGGTGTCACCGATGTTCAGCCAAAGCTCGACCGGCGCCGGCGGCCTGGTAGGCACCGGCAACCCGTTTGGCACGCGCTTTGGCTGGTATGCGCAACTGGTGATTCAGAGGATTTCGCAGAAGTGGCGCACCGAGGATGTGGACGCGCGGCTGCAGACGGCCAATATCTGCTCAGTGAGTTTCGATATTCAACAGGACGGCAGCGTGCGGAATGTGCGCATTGACCAGTCCAGCGGCAATTACGCCGTGGACCGCTCCACCGAACGGGCTGTACTGGAGTCCAGTCCCTTCCCGGCGCTGCCTGACGGCTTTGAACGCAAATCGGCCCGAGTACAGGTGAACTTTCAATTCAAGAGATGAAAAAAGCACTACTTCTGACAGCAGTTTTCGCCTCAGGCTTCGCCGCGTGGCTGAGCGCGCAGCAGTCCGCGGGCGCCGACATTATCGCTACGATCACGGGCGGACAGAAGGCTGTGATCGCGCTGCCCGATTTCCGGGGCAGTGGCGACGCCCAGAAGCTGATGCCGGTTTTTAACGAAACCCTGTGGGGGGAATTGGAAGGGGCGGGCGTGTTCCGTCTGGTGGCGAAGACCATGTTGCCGCGCGCCATCCCCCAGACGCCGCAGGACTTCAAACCCGCCGGGCAGACCGGTTCGGGCGGCGGCACCTGGATCACGGACTGGCAGGCGCCGCCGGTGAGCGCCAACTACCTGGCCTTTGGCTACACCGGCATTCAAAATAATCAGCTTGTGCTGTTCGGATGGTTGTACAATGTCACCTTACCGCTGGCGAATGCGCAGGTGATCGGCAAGCTGTACTTCGGTCCGATTACCGAAGCCGGTGCGCGGGAGGTGGCGCGGGAGTTCGCCGCCGACATCCTGAAGCAGTTCGGCGTCACGGGCCTGGCGGGATCGAAGATCTATTGGGTATCGAACCGGACCGGCGAGAAACAGATCTGGGTTATGGATTATGATGGTTCCAACCAGAGGCAGTTTGCGCAGTACCGGGAGTTGTGTACGATGCCCTCGGTATCGCCGGACGGAACGAAGATCGCCTTTACGCGGCTTTCCTCCGCCGGGTCCCAGATCTCGGTGCATGCCACTGAGACGGGGAGACGGCTGCCGTTTTTGAATCCGAATGCTTCGATGAACGCGATGCTGAGTTTCGCACCCGACGGCTCGGGGGTGGTTTTCGCCTCCAAGGTCGGTGGATTTGCGCAGATTCACGCCGCCAATGCCAACGGAGGCGGCTTGCGGCGGCTCTCCTCTACCCGGGCGATTGAAGTGGAGCCCAAAATCAACCCCAAGACGGGGTCGGAACTGGTCTTCGTATCCGGCCGCATGGGGCCGCAACAGATTTATCGAATGAACATGGAGGGGGCCGACGTCTCGCCGTTGACCAGCGGAGAGGGTGAGGCCGGCAATCCTTCCTGGCATCCGGAAGGGAAGCATATCGCCTTTGCCTGGACGCGTGGCTACGAGCCAGGCAATTGGAATATATTTGTGATGGATGTGGCCACGAAAAAATACGTCCAGTTGACTCACGGCAGGGGACGGAACGAAAACCCGACGTGGGCGCCGGACGGGCGGCACATTGTGTTCGCGTCCAACCGGAACGGCGCAATGCAGATTTATTCGATGCTTGCCGATGGAACGAACGTACGGCAGTTGACCAGGGCCGGCCGCAACGAGATGCCGGTCTGGAGCAAACAATAAACAGACAGACGATATCGACAGAAATTTTCGACAGAATGGATTTCCGCAAGGGAGCCTCCGGTTGTTTGACGCCCGGGGGTTACGGGAGGCAAGTTGCAAAAATGAGAAAACGTGAGATCAGCGCAGCATTACTAGTGGTTTCGATGTTTTTCGCGGCAGAGGGCTGCAAGAAGAAAGTGCCCGCTCCACCGCCACCACCGAAGACCGATGTGCCACCACCACCACCACCACCGCCGCCAGCCAAACCGGTAATCGGCAGTTTCACCGTTGAGCCGAGCACGATTGAGCGCGGCCAGTCGGCAACTCTGCGGTGGGCCACCAGCAACGCGAACAAGGTCAGCATCAGCAGCGGTGTGGGAACCGTGGACGCCAGCGGCAGCCGTTCGGTGTCGCCGTCTTCCACCACCAACTACACATTGACGGCAGAGGGCCCGGGCGGGTCCGCCACGCAGAGCGTAACGCTGCGGGTGAGCGAACCGCCGCCGCCACCACCACCGCCTGCTCCGGCAGCGCCGAAAAAATCGATCAGCGAACTCTTGCAGGAGTATGGCGTTCAGGATGCGTACTTTGATTACGACAAGAGCGATATTCGCGAGGACGCCCGCGCGGTCCTGACGCGAAACGGGGACATGCTGAAGCGCATCTTCAGTGAAGTGCCCGATGGCACCGTGACCATTGAGGGCCACTGCGACGAGCGCGGTTCGGCCGAGTACAACCTTGGTTTGGGCGACCGGCGCTCAACCTCGGCGCGGGACTTCCTGGTGCAACTGGGCGTTCCTTCCGACCGGCTGAAGACGATCAGCTACGGCAAGGAGCGGCCGCAGTGCAGTGAGTCGAATGAGTCCTGCTGGCAGAAGAATCGCCGCGCGGCTTTCTCCGGCCAGTAGACGTTGAGAAGATGGCGTTCGCGGCCCGGCGGCATGAGTCCACCGCCGGGCCGCGGTACGACCGAGCCCGCCGCTACCGAGCCGCGAACGGAAGACAGCGCCTGCCAAGGCTTATAGTGGCTATAGGAGGGTTTTGAATGCATCCTTTCCGGCTGACCCTGATTCTGATCTGCTTTTCGGCGTCGTCGTTGTTCGGCGCAAGCAAGGAAATGGTCCAACTGCAGCGCGATGTCACGCTGATCCAGGAGCAACTGCGCCTGTTGCAGTCGGCCGTCGACACCAAGATGACCGAGATCAAGGTGATCTCCCAGCACGCGCTGGACGAGGCCAAGAACGCCAACACCGCCGTCAATGTTCTGGACCGGGGCATTAGCACGAAGCTGCAGGAACAGCAGAAGCAGGTGGCCGCACCGGTGGCCGGCGTGGGCGCCAAGATGGACCAGCTTGCGAATGATTTTTCCACGCTGCGGGAGGCGATTCTTGAACTCAGCTCGCGCATGAACAAGATGCAGACCGAGATGAGGGAAGTGAAGGACGCCATCGCCACCATCAAGAACCCGCCCCCACCTCCGCCCGGCGTAACCCCTTCTGCGCAGGCTGACATTCCGCCCCCGCAGCAGCTTTACGACAAGGCGCAGAGCGACAAGACGGGCGGCAATCTGGAACTCGCCATGATGCAGTTCCAGGATTTCGTGAAACACTATCCCGCTGAGCCGCTGGCCGCCAACGCCCAGTTCTACATTGGCGAGATCCACTACAACAAGAGCGACTTCGACGGCGCCATTTCGGCATTCGATCAGGTGCTGGAGCGCTACCCCGACAACATCAAGACTCCCGACGCCACCTACATGAAAGGCCTGGCCCTGTTGCGCAGCGGCCAGAAGGCCTCGGCGCGCAAGATGTTTGAAGATGTGGTGGCGAAGTACCCCAACAGCGACGTCGCACCCAAGGCCAAGACGCAGTTGAGCGCGTTAAAAACCACCTCCATCAGCGTTCCCATGAGGAAGAAACTGCGCCGATGAAGCGCCTCCTTGCGCTGTTGTTCGCTCTCGCCGCCCTGGCTGAGGAACAGCAGGCGCCGCGGCGGAGTCTCTACTGTTTCCCCGGCAAGACGCCGGTGCTCGACGGCGCAATCGAAGCCGGCGAGTGGGACGATGCCACGCAGTTCTTCGGGGTCAAGGATTGGGTCCCTCAGTTTTCCCCCACCACCGATTCGAGCGATCTTGCCTTGCACGGCTACGTCAAGCACGATGGCCGCCGCATGTACTTTGCTTTTGACATCACCGATGACGTGCTGTACGGGATCGATACCCCGCGCTGGCTTCCGAAGGAGAATCCCAATGCTCACGAACTCACACAGCAGGGATTCCCGTGGTTCGGCGACGAGATGGAGATTCTGATGAATCCACCCAACACCTGGAGGGGTGAGGAGAATTCCGTGGGCAGCGGCGCAAGCTGGCAGATGGTCTGCAACCTGACCAAGTCCCGGCTGGGCGGCGTCGGGCACGGCGGATTGCTCGAAGGCGAGCCGCGCAAGGACAACAAGGCCTGGCGAACCTACCAGAAGTGGATCGAGGACCGGGCCATGGAATGCGTGGCCAAACCCAAGCCCGGCGGGAAAGGCTACGTCATCGAGTGGGCCGTGAACTTCGACCCTTGCCTGGAAGTGGAGTCCGGCAGGTTCTACTCCCCTGCGATGGGCAACAGGGCTATGGGACTGAACATCGCCCTGGGTGACCTGGATCAGCCCGAGCGCGGAGAGGGCAACTTCGGCAACTTCCACCATGAGGACTGGTTTTCGGGTGTCAAGGACAAACGCACGCAGTTGCGCTACTTTGGCACCATCTGGATGATGTCGGATCTCTACACGCCTCCGCCGGCGCCGAAAAAGGTTCAAGCGAAGAAGCCGGTCAAGAAGGCGAAGAAGACGACGACCCGGCGGAAGCCCGCCATTCGCAAGCGATAGCCTCCCATGGGTGGTTCCACCCCCGCACAATAGCCGCTGCAACAATAGGATCGTGTCACCGGGATGTTATAATTAAGACAGAACTGCCCAAGACATTCTTGCTGCTGTGCACACCCGGCGGGACCTCCGAGTGACCTAAGTTCCAGCCAGGTCCGGGACAGACTCATGAAAGAAGGAAACGCAAATGAATGAACGGCTAGACAAGAAGCTCGCGGAGTTGACAGAGGAAGCGCGGAAGGAGGGTTCCGCCGCGGTTTACGCGGTCTTGAGCCTGCTTCGCGGGTGTTACCGGCACGGTAAGCAGAAAGAGTTTGCCAAACACTGTTGCGAGTTTTCGAACGCGGCAGTGACGCCGCCGGTGGCGCGGCTGGAAAAAGGCGCCCGTGAGACAACGGTCCACTAGACGTCAAACCACCTGGAGCGGGCTCCCTTCCATCAGCATGCTGACCGGAACCTGCATGGCGTCCAATGGTGTGAGCATGATCGTGGCGAAGGTGCGATAAGCGCCGGCAGGCAGAGGGCTACCGTCGAGATCGAGTTGAATCTCCGGAGCGGCGTGAACGGAACCCTTTTCGTCTGCCACGGTCAAACTGCCGTGGTGCCCCACTCGTTTGGCCCAGACCTGCGCTGAATATTGCATGCGGCCACGGACCGGATAATTGCTCAGATTGATGCCAACACGCAGGCGGATCGCCTCTCCAGGCCCGGCCGGCTGGATTTCCAGAGAACCCGGCTGAATCACGATATGCGGAGCCGGACTGGGCGTTTGCGCCTCAAAGGCGCGCGTGGGCGCCGCGGGAACCTCGGCCTCGGGGGAGGTCGCCAGTTCTTCACGGCCTTCGAAAAACTCGAGTAGACGCTTTCCATCCCATCCGTCCCATGTTTCCTCCTCCTGGCTCTGAACGTGATGCACCTTCGTTCTTTGAACGTGGTCCTGCTCATCAAGGAACAGTTCCACCACGTAGTTGACCGAGTGTAATGCCGTTCTTTTTCTGGTAGCCATGGCCGATCCATCTCCTTGCGGTATTCCATTGACAGGTTGACGCCGGCGTCACCACTGGCGAGCGCCGGCATCCGATTGATG
>JANRLE010000348.1:0-15681 GCA_033762895.1 Bryobacteraceae bacterium
ATCAGCGTGCGGTGATCCTTCACCGGCGCCAGCCGCCCCACGGCGCCCACCACCAGCGCGTCATCGGCAAGGCCCAGCGCGCGCCGCGCCTGCTGGCGCTCAAGCCTGGGGACGTCGAGGGCCGTGCCGTTCAGGATCGTCCGCACCTTTGCGGGTGCAATGTGATCGAGTTCGATCAGATTGCGCCTCACTCTCTCGCCCACCGCCACCATCACATCGGTGGCCCGGGCAAGGGTCCAGCGCCGGAAAATGGCTTTCTTCGAGGTGTCCGTATAAACCAGGTGCACTGTGTTCAGCCGCACTGGCAGCGGCAGGCCCGCGCTTAGCGCGCCGGCGGTGGCGAACAGATGAGGGCGCTCATCGTGAGAGTGCACCACCGCGGGGCGGATGCGGCGGATCTGGCGGCGCATCTCGGCCATCGCGCGCCGGTCGTAGCCGGGTTCGGCCGGAACAGCCGTGATCCGCACCCGGTCACGGTACATTTGACCCAATTCTCCGATTCCGCTCAGGCAGAGCACCGAGGGTTCCACCACGGCCGGATCGGCGCCCAGCACCATCTGCATGACGAGGTTCTCAAGACCGCCGGGATCCAGACGGTGAACCACGTGAACCACGCGCAGGGGCAGTTTCAAGTTCACGACATCCGCACGGATTGAGCCTGCTCGGCGCCCTGCCTGCCTTCCAGGACTTCCTCAATGAGGCTGAGGTAAAACCGGGCAACCGCGTCCCACGACAAAAACTCCACCGATCCGCGCAGGGCCCGTGGATCCCAATGCCGCCCGATCGCGGTCTGCAGCCCGTCGGACAGGGCGGCTGGATCGCCCGCGGGAACAAGGATACCGTTTGAACTGGAAACCAGCTCCGGGATTCCACCCACGCCCGAAGCCACCACCGGACGCCCCGAAGCAAGCGCCTCCAGCACCACGTTGGGGCAGCCCTCGCGAAAGCTGGGAAGGCACAGAACGTCACAGGCGCTGATCCACCAGGGAATCTCATCGTGCGATTGAGCGCCCGCGAAACGGACATTGCTCTCGATTCCGAGCGCGCGGGCGCGTTCCCGCAGTTCAGCATCCAGTTGGCCACTGCCGACCAGGCATAACTCCACATCGCGTGTCCCCGGCCGCTTCCTCAGACGCTCGATGGCGTCCAGCAACACGCTGGCGCCCTTTTCTTCCGACAGGCGTCCGATGAATGCGATGCGCGGCCTTTCGCCGTCGAGCTGGAGACGGCTGCACGCTTCCTGCTTTGGGCGAATCGCGAAGCGGTCGCCGTTCACCGCGTTATGTTGCACGCGCAGCCGGGAATGCGGAATTCCCAGTCTGGCCACGCTGGCGGCCAGCGCATGGCTGACAGCCACAATGCGGTCGGCCTGCTGCAGTCCCCAGACGATCTGCGGCCGGATCGCCTCGCGCGAGCCGAGGTCGTTGATGTCGCTTCCCAGAACCAGCGAGATCAGCGGGCAGCCCGCCGTTTGCGCCAACGACGCCGCCGCCACGCAATCCGGGTATGCCCAGGAGGCGATCATGATGTCGAAGGGAAACTCCTGGCGCAGCCGGCTGACGAACCGCCTCACCGAAAGTGTTGTTGCCCGGGCGTGCAGGGAATGCATTCCGGGAATCGACCACATCACCGGGAAGGAGGCGTCCAGACCGAATGCGTCTTCGCGTTGGGCGATCAACAGGTCCTTTGGACGCTTCCGTTTTTTCCACCATGCTGTGGCGCCCACCACGCGCACTTCCACGTGCCGTCCCAGCGCCGCGAACGCCTGTTGGTTATACAGGCCGCGCAGCGGGGCGTCGGTAGCCGGGTAGTGGGTGGTAAAAAGCAGCACTCTCATCAGCATCCACCAGAAAGAAACGCGTACTCGGGTAGTCCCTTCCTATTCGAATACCCGCATAACGGGATTCTCAATCCCGGACCGAAGCGAGCGCCCAGATATCTCACCGCGGAGAGAAATCAAGTTGTTATGCTATCCCCCTTTCGGGGCTACGTCAACCGTTCCGGGTACCACTACGGTCTTCTTCTTTTATAGGAGCGAGTAATGCGGCGCTCTTCTCAAAAGTTTCTCCTTTCGGCGTAGAACCTCCAGTACGAAAGTACCGCACTAACTTGGCTTAGTGCGATCGCCAAGCCTCGCCATAAGCTCCCAGAAACAGTATCGATTCCAGGTCCCTGCGTGACGCGTTGGGCGGCGGTTCCGGGTCAGTGGGATAGCCCAGCGCGAATGCGGCAATCGCATCATGGTCTGCCGGAATTCCCAGTACCTGCTGGGCCTTTGGCGCGTCAAAGCCGCCCATCTGATGTACGCTGATGCCCTCGGCCTGCGCCTGGAACGTCAGGTGAGCCATCGCCTGTCCGGTGTCGTACTGCGCCCACCGGTTGGGCTTGCCGTTTCGCGCAAAAGACAGGTTCGCGATGGCGATGCCAAGAACAGGCGCCTGGAGCGCCCAGGAATTGCCGGAAACAATGGTGGAGGCAATCGCATCGAAAGCTTCGCGGTTGGCATGCCTGGCTGCGATCACAAAGCGCCAGGGCTGCTCATTGAAGCAGGATGGAGCCCAACGCGCGGCCTCAAAAAGCCTGCCGAGGATCTCGAGATCCACGGGACGGTCCAGGAAACTCCTGGTGCTGTAGCGCTTCCGCAGAAGCGGTTGAAGAGATTCGGGTCTTGCGATCTTTTGTTCCGTGCTCATGGAAATTCCTTATCTTGATCCCGCGCGAATCGCTAACCCCGGGGCCCGCTTGTAGTTGAAGTGGGTAATCCACTCTCCGTCAAGCAGAGACAGGTTGTCGTCGCCTCCGCAAACCGCCTGCAGCAGGCTGTCTGATCGCGAGTGCGCCAGAAACCATTTCTGGTAGTCATCCATCATGCAGCGCTGCCTGGCGAAGACCTGTTGTAAATTGGGCGGAACCACTCCGCCGATCGCCAGACAACCCGCGGCCCAGGCGTTTTCGAAGAGATGAGCCATCGCCTCCCGTTCCTGGCCGGCGCGCGCCCAGAACAGAACCACCCGGCTAACGCCCGTCGGCTTGCGGTGATAGAGGTAACAGCCGGCCGGCTTGCCATCGGACGCCTCCACCAGGACGCTTTGAAGTGGGCCGTGCAGTTCGGTGAGTGCGGAAATCCGGTTGAGCACCCACTCCAGCGATTCCCGGGTGTGGGAAATCGTGAGGGCCGCCCGGCTTGCGTCAAGGATCTCCTGAAGCTGTCCGGCTGCCAGCGGGCGTCCAGCGAGGGAGGAAGGTTTCGGCCGCCCATATGGGCTTCGTGGAATCCTGACGGCCAACGAGTCGAGCAGGGCCGCCGGCAGGCGAAGCAGGCCGCCGAAACGCCGCAATCTCGAGGTGGAAATGGTGAGTTGCGCCGGACGTAGCGGAGCAAGCCACCGGAAGCTGTGGCAGTAGGCCGTCCTGCCACCCAGCCGCTCCCACAGTTGACGCGTCAGATCGGTGGATTCGTCGGCAAATGTCAAATCCTGCGGGCCCTCGAAACAGGCTTTCAGGAGCCTGACTCCGGCCATGCTGCGGCTGGCCGGATCGACCACAAACTGGCTTGTGAGGGCGGCAACCACGGGCTGGCCCTTGAACTTCATCGGCCTTGGAACGATCCCCAGGGACCCGACAATGGCCCCTTTCTCCTCGCAGACCAGCGGACTCAGCGACAGGTCCCGCCAGGGATTCTCAAAGAAGATCGTGCGGTAGTAGTCGCGGTAGCAGGCAAGCAACTCATCGGTGAGGGACGAGGGGATCTTAAACACTCTCCGATGCAAATCCGCCACTGCGGGGACGTCAGTTTCTTCGAGTGGACGAACCGGATTTGCGGGCATAAGGTGAAGCTAACGGTTCTTCACGCGGGAGTGCCTATTACAGCATGGCGAAGCGGTCTGTTGCAACCGGCGGAACCATGGCTCTGAAAGTACCAGCAAGGCTATTAGCGGCGCGCCGGTTATCATTTGACTTCTTTCCATCCAATGGGCATAATCATCACGTGAGTATGCGCCCGTGCTCGCACTTGGCTGGCATCTTGCGGAGGATTTCCTGCCGGCCGCTCGAATCTGCTCCAGGGCGCTGAAGGAATTCCTTATGTCCGACGTGACCGCCGAATCAGAGTGTCAGCCCGCGCCGCTTGCGGCGATCGATGTTTTCTCCACCTGCCCGCAATCGATCGATCATCCCTCCGCGGACTACCACCGGCAGGTAGTGAACGTCGCCCGATGGAGTGAGGAGGCCGGTTGCGCGGGCATCCTCGTCTATACCGATAACGGCATCGTCGATCCCTGGCTTGCGGCGCAAATTGTCATTCAGAACACCACCTCCCTGGTGCCGCTGGTGGCGGTGCAGCCGATCTATATGCACCCTTACTGGGTGGCCAAGAAGATCACCACGCTCGCCTACCTGCATCACCGCCCGGTGGCGTTGAATATGCTGGCGGGCGGCTTCAAAAACGATCTCACGGCGCTCAACGACCTGACGCCGCATGACCGGCGTTATGACCGCATGGTGGAGTACACGCACATCATTCAGGAGCTGCTGCGCGGCAAAACCGTGACCTTCCAGGGTGAGTTCTATGCCGTGGACAAGTTGAGCCTGAAACCCGCGCTGCCGCCGGAGTTGTATCCGCGCATCCTCGGATCCGGATCCTCGGAAGCCGGTCTGGCCGCGGCGCAAAAGCTCGGAGCAACGGCCGTTCAGTACCCAGGGCCGCCGGCCGAGTTTCAACCGCCTTCCGGCCCCGGCAACTTCGGAGTCAGGGTGGGAATCATCGCTCGTGAGGAAGAAGAGAGCGCCTGGACGATCGCCTATGAACGGTTCCCCCAGGACCGCAAGGGCGAACTGGTCCACCAGTTGGCCATGAAGGTTTCCGATTCTCACTGGCACAAACAGCTTTCAGCCCGGCCCGCCGATGACGCCCGTTCCACTTATTGGCTGGGACCGTTCCAGCATTCCAAGACCAACTGTCCTTATCTGGTTGGAACCTATGAGCAGGTGGCCTGCGAACTTAGCCGCTACATGAAGTCCGGATTCAGAACGTATATCCTCGACATACCGCCCAACCGGGAGGAACTGGAACATATCGGCGTGGTATTCCGGCTGGCCGGGCAAAAGGCGTCATGAACCGGCTTCTCCAGCAGATGGTGTCGGCTCAGGCCCGCCAACGTCCGCAGGCGCCGGCGATCGTACTGCAGGGTCAGCGGATCTGTTTTGAGGAATTGGATTCGCTGTCGAACCAACTCGCCCGCGCGTTGAAGCAGGCAGGGTGCGAGCGCGGCGACCGGGTTGCGATCCTGATGCCGAAGTCCATCCCGGCGATCGCCGCTATCCTGGGAACCCTGAAAGCCGATTGCGCTTACGTGCCGATGGATGCCTCCAGCCCCTCGGCGCGTCTGGAAGTAATGATCCGGACCTGCGAAGCCCGCTGCGTGCTCACTATGGGCGCCGCCGCGGCGCGCCTGCCGGCGGTTCTCGCCAATCTCGAAAAGCCGCCCTTTGTCGGATGGATGGGACCCAATGAACCCCAAGGCGTGGCCGCCGCCTTCGGCTGGCAGGACCTTCCGGCGCTTCCATCAGGCCCCATTGATTACCGCAACAGCCCGCAGGATCTGGCGCATATCCTTTTTACCTCGGGTTCCACCGGCGTTCCCAAGGGTGTGATGATCACCCACGCCAACGTCAGTCACTACGTGGACTGGTGCACGAACTATTTCGACTACCGGCCGGGCGACCGCATCTCCGGGCATCCTCCGCTGATCTTTGATCTGTCCACGATGGACATCTACGCCACTCTCTCGGCGGGCGCGACGCTCTATCCGGTGACTCCCGAGATGAGCCTGCTTCCCAACAAGCTGGCTGATTTTATTCGGGAAGCAGAACTGACCCAATGGTTCTCCGTGCCTTCCCTGCTGAACTACATGGCCCGGTTCGACGTCATCCGCCAGGACGATTTCCCCGCCATGAAACGCCTGCTATGGTGTGGAGAACCCTTCCCCGTGCCGGCGCTCATCCACTGGATGAGGAAACTCCCGCATGTTCAATTCACAAATCTCTACGGGCCAACCGAGGCCACCATCGCCAGCAGCTACTACACCATGCCGCGCGTACCGGCGAGCGAAACCGAACTGACGCCCATCGGCGTGGCCTGCGCCGGTGAAGATCTTCGCGTCCTGGACGAAAGCCGCAATCCCGTGGCGGTCGGAGAAATCGGTGAATTGTACATCGGGGGCGCCGGCCTCAGTCCGGGCTATTGGCGCGATCCGGAAAAGACCGCCGCCGTCTTCTTCCCCGATCCGCTCAACCCCGGCCAGCGAATCTACAAGACCGGCGACCTGGCAAGTGTCGATGCCAACGGGCTGTTCTACGTGCATGGCCGGACCGATTCGCAAATCAAGAGCCGCGGCTACCGCATCGAGTTGGGCGAGATTGAGCGGGCTTTCAACGCCGTTGCCGGGCTGAAAGAGTGCGCCGTCGTTGCTGTGGACACGGGCGGATTTGAAGGCGCCACCATCTGCTGCGCCTACTCCCTCAAGGATGGTGTCGAACTGGATTCCAGGCAGTTGCGCAGCCGCGTGGCGGAGTTGATCCCGTCCTACATGGTTCCAGCCCTTTGGCTTCAGTTGCCAGCGCTGCCGCAGAACGCCAACGGTAAAATCGACCGGCCGAATCTGCGGACGCAGTTTCAGGCGATGAAGGGAGGAGTCGCGAGTACGTCATGATCGAACAGATTCTCAAGATATTCACTGAGAAGCTTTCACGCCCTGTCAGTTCCCCTGAGGAAGACCTCTTTGAATCGGGCGCCCTGGACTCAATGGTCCTGGTGGAGCTTCTTTTGGAACTGGAGCAGAGCCTGGGGGTCACGATCCCGATCGCCGATCTGGACATTGACAGTGTCCGGACCGTGCGCAGTATCGCGGAACTGGCCGAGGCCGCCACTAAGCCGGTGGCCGAGAACGTAGCGGGATGAGCAGGATCCTGCTGGCGGCCGAAGAGGGCGCCGGCGTCCGCGCACTGAAACTTCTCGGCGAGTCCGGGCATGAGGTGGCGGGTGTCCTGACAGCGTCCGAAGCCGGCGGCCGGTCGGCGACCGTGGCTTCCACAGCGCTCAGCCTGAAGCTTCCTCTTCTGCCCGCGCGGCTGCTAAAGGATCCGGCATTCGCCGGGGAGGTGCGCGCCCTCGGAATCGACGTGCTGCTTAACGTGCATTCCCTCTACGTGATTCGGGCGCCCATTCTGGAGGCGGTGCGCTTTGGCGCATTCAATCTTCATCCCGGCCCCCTGCCCGCCTACGCGGGAATGAACGCGCCAAGTTGGGCGATTTTGAATGGTGAGCGCCGGCATGGCGTAACGCTGCACTGGATGACGCCGGGCATCGATGAAGGCGCCATTGCCTACCAGGAGATGTTCGATCTCGATGCGGGTGAAACCGGACTCAGCGCCAGCGTGAAATGCGTCAGCCTTGGGACGAAGATGATCGCGCGCCTGCTGGAAGCTTTGTCGCAAGCCCCGGAGTCAATCCCGCGGCAGGCGCAGGATCTTTCCCTCCGCAACTATTTCGGACGGCAGACTCCGTTTGACGGCCGGCCGCCGTTGACTCTCTCAGCGGCGGAACTGGAACGGCTGGTGAGGGCCAGCGACTACCATCCGTTTCCTTCGCCCTGGCGGCAACCTTGTTACCGTGCCGGCGAAAGAGAAATCGGACTGTTGAAGGTGAAACCAACCGCAGTGGCCGCCGATGAGGCGCCAGGAACGATTCGCATTCAACCCGATGGCGCCGTCTGGCTGGCGATGAGCGATGCCTGGGTGGCGGTCAATAAGATCGTGTCTGACGGCCAGGCGCGGGACCCCCGGGGCGAACTCTCCGATGGCGTCCGGTTGTCGGCCTGAGCACGCGGTCCGCGGATTTTGGTACCATTTCCGACACCCCGAAGGGAGGTCTGAAAATGCATCGATCCGCCGGCACTTTCCTTGCAGTTTTTCTTTCCTGTGTCCCGGCATGGAGCCAGGATTACCGCGGCCGCGTGCAGGGTGTGGTTACCGATCCCACTAACGCCGCGATCGCGCGGGCCACCATCACATTGCGAAACACCAGCACCCAGACGGAAACCGTGCGCAACACGGATGAGACCGGGCGCTACCTGTTCGACTATGTGGAGCCCGGCACCTACACGCTCACCGCCACCAACGCCGGCTTCGGCAACTTCGTCCGTGAGAACGTGCAGGTCCTGGTGCGCAGCGACGTCACCATCAATGTCGTCCTGAAGATTGGGGATGTGAATCAGACCGTGACGGTTTCCGATTCCGCCGTCGAAATTCAGTTCAACACCACTACGCTTTCTCAGACCATTGACGGAAAAATGCTCAAGGAACTGCCGGTGCTGGCGCGCAACCCGTTCACGCTCGCTCTGCTCGATCCGGCGGTGGTTAACCGTTATTCCGATGTCTCCAAGCGCAATCCCTTCTACCAACTGTCGACCACCGGCGTGGATGTGGGCGGACAAACCAGCGGACGCAACGAAGTGCAGATCGACGGATCGCCCATCGGCGTCGGTTCGCGCGGTTCCTACGCGCCGCCAATGGACGCCGTGCAGGAATTCACCGTTCAGCAGAACTCCATCGACGCCGAGTCCGGATTTTCGGCCGGCGGCGTAATGAACGTCGGCATGAAGGCGGGCACTAATGAGTATCATGGCAGCGCCTATTACTTTGGGCGCAATCCCGCCCTTAACGCCGTTTCAAACGCCTTCACCCGCGCTCCCAACGTAGTGCGCAATCACGTGTACGGGGGCACCCTTGGAGGGCCGATTTTGAAGAATCGCCTGTTCACATTCTTCACGTTTGAAAAGTGGAACAACCGCCAGCCCTATACCAAGGTGATGACCTTGCCCACGGATCTGGAGCGGGCGGGCGATTTCTCCAGGACATTGAACAAGGCCGGAGACCTGCGCCCGATCTTCGACCCTTCAACTACACAGACCAACACCGCCAACAACGCCGTGACGCGCACCCCCTTTGCCGGCAACATCGTCCCGGCCTCGCGCATCGACCCCACCTCCCGGCTGTTTCTCAACGATATCTGGCGGCCTAATAATGCCGGCGACGACGCCACAGGCGTGAATAACTACCGCACGGGATATGCCTGGTACCTTAATTATTGGAACTTCTCCAACCGCACTGACTGGAATATCACCCCCAAGTGGAAAGCCTTCGGCCGCTACAGCGTCATCCGCACCCGCCTGGACAACAACAACTACGGCGGCACGGCGGCGACGACGTCCGACAACGGCGGCCTGATGGATGCGCTGAACGCGGCCTTCGACAGCGTCTATACGTTGAGCGCGCGCACGGTCATCAATTTCCGGATGGGCGTGGTCTACTCCGAGGACGAGTACGATTCCGAATGGGCCAAGCTGGGCGAAGCCGGCCTGGAAAAATACTGGCCCGGGAATCCATGGTACAAACCCTACACCGCCGATGCACCCGCCGTCTATTACCCGAACCTCAACATCGGGGGCGCCACATTCGGAAAGTCAAGCTGGTGGAGTTACCGTCCGCGCAAGTATTCCTATCAGGGAAGTTTGGGGCATGATCGCGGCCGCCACTACATGAAGTTCGGCATGGCCTACCGGCATGCCTTTGAATACTCCCAGTTGCCCAATCTGGGTACCTTCCCTTTTACGGCGAACCTGACGGCGAATACCTACCTGGCGCCGAACCTGCTGAACTTCGGTAGCGCGTGGGCGACGTTTCTGCTGGGCGCAATTGACAACTCGCTGGCCGCCAATTATGTCTCGCCGCGCTACACGGAGCAGGATCAGTACGGAGTCTTCTTTCAGGACGATTTTAAGCTCAGCCGCCGCGTGACGCTCAACCTGGGCCTGCGCTGGGAGTATGAAACCGCGCCGTCGGAACGTGAGGGGCGGCTTTCCCGCTATCTCGATCTTACGAGCCCCATCCCGCAATTTCAGAACAACCCGCCGGTGATGCCGCCGCAGGTGGCGGCGATTGCGGGCGCCGTGAAACCCACCTATAACGGGGCCTGGGTGTATACCGACGACGAGCATCGCGGTCTCTACCAGGCGCCTAAGGCCAACTTCCTCCCTCGTGTGGGCATTGCCGTGCGAGCCAACGACAAGACCGCGGTCCGCATTGGATACGCCCGCTACGCCGTCCCCGTGATGAGCATCCTCGGTTACTCCTGGCGCCTGCCCGCCACCGATGGCTACTCCATTACTTCGAACGGACCGGTGCAGTTACAGGGCGTGCCGCAGGGTGTGATCAGCAATCCCTTCCCCGCCTCGAATCCCCTGGTCATGCCCGTGGGGCGTGGAAACGGACGCAACACCAACCTGGGCGGCGCGGCCACATGGTCCAGGCAGAATCTGAAAACGCCGATGAACGACCGGTTCAATTTCACCGTGGAGCGCGACCTGGCGGCCGGGTTCAAACTGGATGGCACGTTCTTCATGAACTTCGGCCACAACATGGTGCCGGAAGGGCAGGGAGGCAACGCGGGCTTCGGCCGGCCATTGAACATGGTAGACCCGCAACTCGGCTACGACTACAAAACCGCGCTGACCGCCGCGGTGCCGAACCCGTTCTTCGGACTCCCGGCCAGCCTCATGCCGGGCCAGTTGCGCGGCCAGCGCACCGTTCCACTGTCCAGCCTGCTGCGGCCCTATCCGCAATATGCCGATCTGACGGAGGGCTTCATGCCTGGCGTCGAGAACCGCTATAAGGCCCTGCAACTGCGTGTGCAGCGCCGCTTCGCATCGGGCTACAGCGCCGTGTGGGGGTACAACTACAACCGCGAACAAACTGGCGACTTCTTCAATGCGCCCGACCAGTACGCCAACCGCTTGACCATGATTCCGGGCTCGCTGCCGCGCCATCGCATGACCCTCGGCGCCACCATCGAGATGCCCTTCGGCAAGGGCAAACGCTTTGGATCAGGCGCCCATCCGTTGTTGAATGCGATTCTGGGCGGCTGGTCTACCAGTCACATTTTCATGTGGAACTCAGGCTCGTTCCTCCGTTTCCCCCAACTTGACGTCACAGGCGAGCCGGGCCCGGCGATTCGGGAGTGGTCACGCTGGTTCAATACATCGGTCTTCAAACAAGCCACGCCGTTCACGCCGCGCACCAACCCATTCCAGTACGACGGCATGACCGGCCCGAACTATTGGAACCTCGACAGCACGCTGTCAAAGAACTTCGACCTGACTGAGCGGTTCAAGCTGGAACTGCGGCTGGAGGGCTACAACCTGACCAACAGCGTCATGCCCGGCAATCCCATCCTTAATGTCACCAGCACGCAGTTCGGCGGAATCACCTCGCAAGTGAACTACGGGCGCGAGGTGCAGTATACGCTGCGCCTGCATTTTTAGCAGGCGATATACTGGTAGCACCCATGGTTGCCCGATGGAGCGCACTCTTAGCCGCTGCCGCGTACGTTTGCGCCAGTGCCGAGGCCCAGGACCTGTTGACGCGCTACTGCATCGGCTGCCACAACGACAAGCAGAAAACCGCCGGCGTTTCGCTCACCGGGCTGAAGCTGGAAACCGCCGGCCAGAACGCCGATGTGTGGGAAAAGGTTCTGCGCAAGGTGCGCACCGGCGAAATGCCGCCCGCTCCGCTCGCCAGGCCCGACCCTGCTGTTACGCGCGCCTTTGTAGACAAGCTGGAAGAGACGCTCGACAAGGCCATCGCCGCCCGCCCGAATCCCGGCCGGCCCGGTCTCCACCGGCTGAACCGTGCTGAATACTCCAACGCCATTCGTGATCTGTTGGGGCTGGACCTCGGCTTCGGCGCGACCCTGCCTCCGGACGATTCCGGCTACGGCTTCGATAACATCGCCGACGTGCTCTCGGTTTCGCCCGTGTTGATGGAAAAGTACATGACCACGGCGCGCCGCGTCAGCCGCCTGGCGATCGGCAACTCCAGGGCCAAGCCGTCGCTGGAGCAATACACCATCCCGCGATCCATCAAACAGGATGCGAGGATCAGCGAAGACCTTCCCTTCGGCTCGCGCGGCGGCGCGGTGGTGAGGCACTACTTTCCCCTGGACGCCGAATATACCCTGCGCATTCGCGTGCGCGGCGATACCGGACGCGAAGGCCCCGCCCCGATTCTCGATTTCCGCCTGGACGGCAAGCGCATCCGTACCGTGGAGGTGAAGGGCAGCGAGCGGGAAGAAGATGAAGAGAGCCGATTCTATGAAATACGCACGCCCGTAAAGGCCGGCGCGCGGCAGGTGGGTGTGACTTTGCTCAATGAATCGGTGAAGTCCGAATCGATCGAGCCGCGCCGACAGCAGGGTTTGGCCGCCATCGACTTTATCCAGGTGGGCGGGCCGTTCAACGCCACCGGCCCCGGCGATACGGAAAGCCGCCGCCGCATCTTTGTCTGCCGCCCGGCGGCGGGAGAATCCGAACAGCCGTGCGTGCGAAAAATCATCCGCAATCTGGCGCGTCGGGCCTACCGGCGCCCGGTTACCGATGCCGACATCGCGCCGCTGATGAAGCTTTATGCGATGGGCGACGGCTTTGAATCGGGCATCGAACTGGCGCTGCGCTCCATCCTGGTTTCCCCCGGTTTTCTGTTTCGGGTGGAACGAGACCCCAAGGGTGCGCCGGTGCACCGCATCAGCGACCTGGAGTTGGCGTCGCGGCTTTCGTTCTTTCTGTGGAGCAGTCTGCCCGATGAGGAACTGCTGGGGCTGGCGGACGGGAACAGGTTGCGCGAGCCGGCAGTGCTAACCGCGCAAGTGAAACGGATGCTGGCCGATTTCAGGGCGAAAGCTCTGGTGGATAACTTCGCCGGCCAGTGGCTGCACCTGCGTAATCTCGAAGAGATGCGTCCGGATCCGGAACGGTTTAAGGAGTTCGATGAGAGCCTGCGGCAGGCTTTCCGCCGCGAAACGGAGATTTTCTTCGAGACCATCGTAAAGGAAGACCGCAGCGTGCGCGATTTTCTGAATGCGGGGTTCACCTTCGTAAACGACCGCCTGGCGCGCCATTACGGCATGAAAGAAATCAGCGGCTCCCACTTCCGGCGCGTGGAACTGGATGGCGTTCAGCGCGGCGGGGTGCTGTCGCACGGCAGCGTGCTTACCGTGTCGTCTTATCCCACGCGCACATCCCCGGTTTTGCGTGGCAAGTGGATCATGGAGAACCTGCTGGGCACGCCTCCGCCCCCGCCTCCGCCCGATGTGCCGGGATTGAAGGAAGCCGAACCGGGCACCGCGGGCACGTTGCGCCAGCAGTTGGAAAAGCATCGTACCTCGCCCGCCTGCGCGGCCTGCCATTCGCGGATGGATCCGCTCGGCTTCGCACTGGAAAACTACGATGCCATCGGCAAGTGGCGCACCCACGACGGCAAGGATGCCATCGATCCTTCGGGTGAACTGCCGGGCGGTGTCAGGTTCAGCGGCGCGGCTGAACTCCGGACCGTGCTGCTCAACCACCGCGACGAATTTGTTCAATGTCTGACCGGGAAGCTGCTGACCTATGCGCTGGGCCGTGGCCTGGAGCATTATGACCTGCCCACTGTACGCTCGATTGCCCGCGAGGCCGCCCGCGGCGGCGACAGGTTCTCGGATCTGATATTAGGTATTGTCAGAAGTACACCGTTTCAAATGAGGAGGGCTCCCAGTTCATGATTCTCACCGGACGATCACTGCCTCGCCGTACCCTGCTGCGCGGGCTCGGCGCATCGATGGCTCTGCCTCTGCTGGAAGCGATGTCTCCGGCAAGGCCCGCCCGCAAGCCCAATGCGAAATCGCCCGTCCGGATGGGCTTCGTGTACGTGCCCAATGGCATCATCATGGACCGTTGGACGCCGGCCACCGAAGGCGCGGGCTACGAGCTTCCACCCATCATGAAGCCGCTGGAGGCATACCGCGAGAATATGCTGGTGTTCAGCGGGCTCGCGCAGGTGAACGGCCGCGCTCTGGGCGACGGCCCCGGCGATCACGCGCGTGCGGCTGCCACCTTCCTCACCGGTGTCCATCCGAAAAAAACCGAGGGCGCCGATATTCGCAACGGCATTTCAGTGGATCAACTGGCGGCGCGGGAAATCGGGAAACAAACCCAGCTCGCTTCGCTCGAATTGGGCATGGAAAACGTCGGCATGGCCGGCAATTGTGACTCCGGGTATAGCTGCGCCTATTCGAACACGATCTGCTGGCGCAGCGACACCACTCCGGTTCCGCTGGAGATCAACCCGCGCGCGGTATTTGAACGGCTGTTTGGTGATGGGGACACTACCGACCCCGCCGCGCGCGCCACCCAGGCCCGGCAGGATCGCAGCATCCTTGATTTTGTGCGCGCCGACGCGGCCCGGCTGCAGGGCGATCTCGGCGCATCCGACAAGCGGAAGCTGGATGAATACATGCAGGCGATCCGCGACATTGAGCGGCGCATTCAGAAGATCGAGGAGCAGAGCGGTGATATCGAACTGCCGGCGATGGAGCGCCCGGGCGGCATCCCGGTCACCTTCGAGGAACACTGCAAGCTGATGTTCGATTTGCAGGTGATCGCCTTCCAGGCCGACATCACCCGTGTAATCTCGTTCATGATGGGCCGCGAGGGCAGCAACCGCACCTACCGTTCCATCGGTGTTCCGGAGGCGCACCACGGGCTATCCCATCACATGGGCAACGCCGAAAAAATCGACAAGATCGCGCAAATCAACACGCACCTTACCCGGATGTTCGCCTACTTTGTCGATAAGTTGAAGGCGACCCCCGATGGCGACGGCACGCTGCTGGATCATTCCATGATTGTCTACGGCAGCAGTCTTTCCGACGGCAACCAGCATCTGCATCACGACTTGCCGCTGATTCTGGCGGGCGGAGGTGATGGCTCCATCCGCGGCGGCAGGCACCTGAAGTATAAGTCGGAAACGCCGCTCACCAACCTTTTCCTCACGATGCTGGACAAAGTAGGTGTGCAGCCGGAGAGGATCGGCGACAGCACCGGGAAAATCGAACATCTTTCCGGCGTCTGAGCCGCGCTGCCTGCCGCGACCTGGCTGGGTATATGATGGCAGCCATGCGAATCCTGCTCCTGTGCTGCCTGAACGCGTGCCTGATGGCGCAAACGAAGCCGCCCTACCTGCCGGAGAAACTTTCGGCAACTGACCTCGCCCTGTTCACGCGCCTGGCCAAGGCCGAACTCGAAGCGCTGTGGGCCGCGGTCACCGCCGAAGGGTATCCCATCTGCTTCATTCACGAACTCGACCCCATTCATCCGGACCGGAAGCTGATCGGCCGCGCGCGTACCATCCGCTACCTGCCCAACCGCAAAGACCTGCGCGACAAGCTGTACGCGGCGGGGCCGCAGCTCAACTACAAGTCGTCGGAAGAGGCCGCGCCTGGCGACATCCTGGTGTTCGACGCGGGCGGCGAAACCCGGTCGGCGGTTACCGGTGTGATGACCACCACGCGGTTCATGGTGCGTGGCGGGTCAGGCATGATCGCTGACGGCGCGTTCCGTGATGTGCCTGGCATGGCCGAACTGCCGATCCAGGTATACATGCGGCGCGGCCAGGCCTCCGCCGTCAGTCCGGGCATGATGAGCGTGGACTACCAGGTGCCCGTGCGCATCGCGGGCGTGACCGTAATTCCGGGTGACATCCTCGTGGGGGAACGCCACGGCATTCTGGTGATTCCCGCCGCGATCGTCGAAA
>JANRLE010000349.1:0-1777 GCA_033762895.1 Bryobacteraceae bacterium
TCCGTTCTCACGATATTTTCCACGGTGTTTCTCACGTTGCTGTCTGACCGCGTAGAGTCTCTATGGCTCGTGACCGGGATAGGATACGTGGTTGTGTAGGCAGAACAGGGTCTCCCGCGCGGAAATCCATGAGGAAAGCCCCGGCGCAGGAAACGCGCCGGGGCATCTTCGCGTTTTGACTCCGGGGACAGGCTCGGAAGCTGATCCCAGTATTCTGTTTTCTGGGGAATTCCGGCTTTGTAGTGGGAATGCGGGCAGGGAGACGTGGCAAAATGGACGGCCATGCAGGACCGTCAACTCTACGCAGCGATCTTGGGCATCCAGTCTCCGTGGTCGGTGGAGCGAGTCGAGTTGCAGTTGGAGGCTGGTGAGGTTCACGTTCACCTGAGGCACGACGAAGGGCGGCTTTGGCCGTGTCCGAAGTGTGGCGCGCAGTGTCGGCTGCACGACCACCAACCGGAGCGACGCTGGAGGCATTTGGACACCTGCCAGTACCGCACGATTCTGCACGCCGAACCGCCACGCAGCGATTGCCCGGAGCATGGGCCCCGGGTGGTGAAGTTGCCGTGGGCCGAGCCGGGTTCGCGCTTCACGGCGCTGTTTGAGCGCCTGGCGATTGACTGGCTGGAGGCGGCGAGCCAGAAGGCGGTCGCCGAGTTGCTGGCGCTGAGCTGGGATGAGATCCACGGGATCATGGAGCGGGCGGTGGCGCGCGGCTTGGCGCGACGAGAGGCCGAACCAATACCGAAACTCGGCGTGGACGAGAAGGCCTACCGCAAGGGACACAAGTATTTCACCCTGGTCAATGATCTGGAGCGCAACCGGGTTCTGTACGTGGCCGAAGACCGCACCCAAGCCAGCCTGGATGGGTTCTGGGGTACGCTCACCGAACAGCAGAAGGCCAGCGTCACCGCGGTGGCGATGGACATGTGGGATCCGTACCTGAAGTCGGTGCGCGCGCAGCTGGACGGGGCGGACGGGAAGATCGTGTTCGACAAGTTCCACATCGCTCAACACCTGGGCGAAGCCGTGGACCGGGTACGGCGGCGGGAGAACAAGACGCTGCGGGCAGCGGGAGATGATCGGTTGAAGGGCACCCGGTATGATTGGCTGCGGCACCCGGCCGCCATGGACCCGAAGGACCGGAGGGAGTTTGCCGCGTTGCGCGACAGCAACCTGAAGACGGCGCGGGCCTGGGCGTTGAAGGAAGCCGCGATGGCTCTGTTCGGCTACGTCTACGAACGACCGGCGAGGAAACACTTTCGCTGGTGGCACGGCTGGGCAGTGCGCAGCCGACTGGGACCGATGATCGACGTGGCTCGCATGCTCAAACGCCGTTTGGAGAATGTGCTCACGTACCTGCGCCACCGCATCACCAATGCGGCAAGCGAATCGATCAACTCCAAGATCCAATGGGTGAAGTACACCGCCCGGGGATTCCGCAACAAAGAGAACTTCCGGACGGCCATCTTCTTCCACTGCGGCGGTCTGGACATGGCGCCATCATGCCACTAGAAAGCCGGAAGAGCCATGAAATGAAACTGGTTCTGGCGGCGGTCCTGATGACGGCGTCTGTGTGGGCGCAGGCGAGCGTCAAGGACGCGATGATCAAACACTGGAAGGTGACCGCGGAATTCACGCTCGCCGTAGCCGATGCCATGCCGGCGGACGGCTACGACTTCAAGCCGAACGTCGAGGAGATGGCGTACGGGCAGTTGATGGCGCATATCGCGGGGGTCAACCTCAGCGCCTGCGCGAACGCCAGCGGACTGACCCG
>JANRLE010000350.1:0-7344 GCA_033762895.1 Bryobacteraceae bacterium
AATCTCAGTGGTGGACAACCGCGTTGTGAGCGCCAGTTTCACCACGGCCAACTCCGCCCTGCGGCACAACTGGATCAGCGCGCTGGCCGCGGTGGGAGAAGAGTGGTTCGCCGGCACATACGGCGCGGGTGTATTCCGCTATGACGGCAACCAGTGGCATTCCTTCCCCACGCTGCGCGAGAGCTTTGAAGTGAATCCCAACGCGATGGTGGTGACCACGCAGGCGGTGTATGCGGGAACGCTGGGCCGGGGCATGGCGGTGTACAACCGCGAGAACGGGAGATGGGCGTTTCACACGGTAGGGCTGCCTTCGGGAAACGTCACCGCGCTGGCCGCCCAAAACGGGTGGATCTGGGTGGGCACCGATAACGGGCTGGTCCGCATTGCGGAAAGGAGCGTCGCCAGGCCATGAAGGTCTTCCTTTTGATGATGGCGGCGATGGCCTGTACCGCCGACACCGGCGTCATCATTCCTTCCAACCGGCAGCAGCCGGACCCGAAAATTCTTTCGCTCGCCGAGATGGACCTCGATGTTCTCATCGACAACCAGACGGCGCGGGTCCGCATCAGGCAGATTTTTCAAAGCCACAATGCGGCGGTGCTGGAAGGCAGATACATCTTTGCGCTGCCGGACCGCGCGATGGTTTCCGATTTCGCGGTTTGGGACGACGTGGTCCGAATCCCGGGGGTGATCCTGGAACGCCGCCGCGCCGAGGAGATCTACGAGAATTTGAAGATGCAGGCCATTGACCCCGGCTTACTGCAGCAGGGTGATGGTGACGCGGGAGAGGCGCGGCGCAATTCCCTGTTCAGCGCGCGCATCGTGCCGATCCCCGGCTTTGGCACCAAGCGCCTGGAAATGGAGTACCACCAGCGGATTCCGGTTGACCAGCTTCAATCGATGTTCGCCATTGCGTTGCGGCCCGATGTTTACAATCTGCAGGTGGCCGGACGGCTGGGGATCCGCATGGAGGTACGGTCCCGGCATCCGATCCGGGATTTCGAACCGGTGGGACGCAGCTATGCACTGAAGACCGTCGAGCGGACGCCGAACCGGATCCGGTTATCGTTTGAGGGCTCGCAGGTGAATTTGAGCGAGGATCTGGCGGTGAAGTGGACCTTTGACGCGGCGGCCCCGAAGCTGGAGATTCTCACGCATCGACAGGGCGGGGAGTCCGGCTACTTCCAGGCTTCGCTGCTCACGCGCGGAGCCGGGGCCGGCAAAGCGCCGCGGACGGTGGTGGCGTTGTTTGACGCATCGCTCTCCATGCAGTGGGAGAAGCTGGAACGCTGTTATCAGGCGCTGGAGGCGCTGCTGCGTTCGCTGCGGCCGGCCGACCGGTTCAGCCTCATCGTCTACAATTCCGAGGCGAGGGCGATCCATGCGGCTCCCGTTCCTGCTACGCCTGCGGCCGTTGATTCGGCGCTGGCCGCGGTGAAGGACACGCGCCTTCGCGGCGGCACGAATCTGCAGGCGGCGCTGGAGGCGGCGTTAAAGCAGACGCATGCGGATGACTATCTCGTGCTGTTGGGCGATGGCGGCGCCACGCGCGGCATCGTGCACAACGGCAAACTCGCCGCCTGGTATCAGGCCCGGCGGCCGCCGCACACCTATGTCTTTGGCGTGGGTGACGACGCCAACCTGCCGCTTCTGAAAATGCTGGCGCGCTCATCGGGATTGTTCGAGTGGGTTCGTTCCACTGAGCCCATTGAGTTCAAACTCCGCGCCTTTTTGGCGAAGATCGGGGTGCGGCCCATCGAAGGATTGACGCTGGCGGCTGAGCCGGCGGCGAACTTCGATTTTATTTACCCGCTTGAGGAAAACGTGTTCCCGGGCTCCGTGCCTTCCTGGATCGGCCAGTATAAGAAACCGGGACAGGCCACCTTCCGCGCCGGCGGGCTGACGGCCACCTCCGCGCTTCCCGAAACGGGCGGCGAGCATGCGCAGCTTCCGCGCACATGGGCCAAGGCACGTGTGGACGCATTGCTGGAGAAGATTGAACGCGACGGCGAAGACCGCGACACAATTGACGAAATCATACGCCTTTCCCGCCGCTACAAGTTTGTCACGCCCTATACTTCGTTTCTTGCCGCGCCGCGCGCGCTGCTGCGTCCGCGGCTCATCCGGCCTGGCGATCCGGTGCTGCGCGTGCGCACCGACGAGTCGATCACCAGCGTGATTGCGATGTTCCCTTTCGGCCTGGTGAAACCGCTGCGATATCTGAGCGGCGAGGGGGCATGGCAGACACGCTTTCTGGCGCCATCGGACATGGCGGATGGAACCTACCAGGTGCAGTTGATTTTGCGCGACCGGCAGGGCCGCACATTCCGCGAATCGAAATCCTTCGTGATTGCCTCAAGGCCGCCGATCGTGCGCGTGAAGCTGGAGAAAGCGCGGTACCGGCGTGGCGAAACGATTCCGCTTCATGTGGCGGCATCGGCCTCCACCCGCACCATCGTCGCCCGCATGATGGGCGCCGCGCCCGTGCACCTGCGCTGGAATGCGGAAATGAAGTCGAACACCGGCGCGATGGTGGTGCCCGCGCACCTCGCCGCGGGCCGCTACAAGCTGATGGTGACTGCCGAAGACTTCGCTCATAACATTGGAACCGGGGAGGTGCAGATTGAAGTACTTCCTTAGCCTGGCGGCGCTCACGGCCGCCATCGCGTTGCGCGCCGACATCTCTTCCCGGGTTCGTTTCACAGAGGCCGGTACGGTGGTGGAGCAGGCCTTTTTCCGGCTGATGCCATTGCCCGGCGGACCGGTTGCGCATCGCCGTCCGCCGGGTGAGGCGCGGGGGGAATTGGCGAAGCTGATCGCCGCGGCGCCCTCACAGGCTGATCTGTACTCCCTGCGCGCGCAGGAATCGGAGCGGCTGCTCGATTTCGTTGCCGCTGAAGCTGACTGGAAACGTTACGCCGGGCTGTCCCAAAACAAGACGCGGGCGAATCTGGATCTTGCCGCCTACTACCATCGCCAGTGGAAGGTTCCCCAGGAGTTGGACGCGCTTGCCGTGGCCGCCGCTGCTGCGCTTGAAGCTGATGCAGCCAGGATCTACAAGCAGATGCTGACGCTGTGTGAGCGGCAGTTACTGCCAGCCGATCGCATCGAAGCCGTCTATCGCCAATGGCGCACGCGCCTGCCGAAATCCGAAGAGCCGCTCGAGGGAGCGGCGGCGTACCTGACGGGGGTGAAGCAGTTTGAGAGGGCCGCTGCGTGGATCGCCGAGTATGAGCGCCAATTTCCGCGCGATCCGCATTTCGCCGTCAGCGCGCGCGCAGCAATCGCCAAAGCGCAGGGCGACACGGCCGCGGCGCTTGCGGTCTACGATCGCGCCTTCGATCCGCTGTGGCCGGCCGAGCTGATGAAGAGCTACTTCGACCTGCTGCGGGAAACGCGGACCACGCGCCAGTTCCTGATGGCGGCGCGCGCCAGGGGCGGAGAACTGAGCGCGGTGGCGCGCGTCTTCCACTACTATTCGCAGGAGGGCAACGCCGCGGCGGCCCAGCGCACGCTCTACGACTTCCGGCGTCGAAGAGAGGCCACGCCCTGGACGGGGGCTGAACTCCGGACACTCGCGCTGCTTTGGCGCGACACTGCCGGCAGCACGGAAGAAGCGGCGCGCTTTTTCTACGCCCTCTACAGCCTGCCTGGCGCGACGCCGCAGCAGCAGGAAGAGGCGCTGGCGTCGCTGGCCGCCCTGCTGTTGACCAATCCCACGAACCTTGCTGTCGCCTCCGGTGATCTCACCTTCTATAAGGACATGGCGACGGCCGACGCGGGCCCGGGATTGCTGAACGGCATCCTGTCGCTGCTGCTTAACTCCTCCGAACCCGCATGGCAATTCAGTTCCCAGGAGCAGAAGGCCGTGCCGTACTTCGCCCGCGCCAGGGCTTCGGAACTGATCGCGCTGCTGGAACAGCGTTTCCCCAATTCGGACCGCCGCGCTCCCCTGGGTTTCCAACTGATTCAGGCCTACGCCGCCCATGGCGATTCGGACGCCGTCATCCGCTCGGGCCGCGATTTTCTGAAGAAGTTCCCCGCTGCCAGGGAGCGCCGCGATGTTTCCCTGGCCATAGCCGACGCGCATGCGCGAAAGAACCAGACGCAGGAGGAGTTTGCCGCCTACGGGAGGCTGCTGGCTGAGCTTGCCCCGAACACGCCGGAATACTCCCGCGTACTGGACCGCTACGTTTCGCGCCTTGCCGTTCTGAAGCGCCAGAGTGAAGCGCTTGCGCTGCTGCGGCGCGAAATCGACCGCAATCCCAATGAGCCCACGCTCTATGAGCGGCTGGCGGGGTTTCTCGAACAGAACAAGATGGCCGCCCAGATCGAGCAGGTTTACCAGCGTGCCACCGCCCAGTTTCAGGATCGCGGCTGGCATCACAAGCTGGCCCGTTACTACCTGCGCCGCAACCAGAAGACGCAGTTCGATCAACTGACGCGCGAGGTGGCGAAGATATTCAGTGGAACGGATCTGGAGACCTATTTCTCTCAAGTGGTGGCCTCGGCGAACCTGGACGCGGTGCTCTACCGCCAGGTGAATCTTTATGCCTACCAGCGTTTTCCGCATAACCCGACGTTCGTCCGCAACCTGTTGAACGCCTACCAGAGGCGCGGCACGGCCGACCCGGCGGCGTACGAAAGCCTGCTGCGCCGGCATTGGCATGAAGACGATACGCTCCGCGCCCGTTTCTTTGCCCACCTGCAGCGCACCGGCAGGCTTAACGCGGAACTGGCCGGACTCAAGGAGCAGCATTCAGCCGCCAGACGGATGCTGGCCGAGGGCGAAGCCTGGCGCTCGCATTTCGAACAGGCCGCCGATCCGATGGCCGCGCTCTTTGACGAGAGCCCGGGCGACATCGCCGTTGGCCGCCGTGTGGTCGATTTGCACAGGTCACTCGAGCGGACCGCGAAAGCTACGGCGTACGCCCGGCGGTTGACCACGGCCGGACCGCGGGATTGGGAAGCGCACACCATCCTGGGTGAGATCACTTCGAATCGCGAGCCGTTCCGGCGCATCGCGGCCATTGAGCCCGGCGCCCCGGAAGGGTATCTGGAAGCGGCGACCCTGCACTGGGATTACTACGATTTCGACGGCGCGCTGAACATGATCGAACAGGCGCGCAAGACGCTGAACAACCCGGCCCTTTATGCCTATGAGGCGGGGGCCATTCATGAGAACAGGCGCCAGATGGATCAGGCCATCGCCGAGTATCTGAAGGACACCGAATCGCGCGCCAATGGCCGTCTGCTGCAACTGGCCCGGCGTCCGTCGTTGCGCCAGGCGATCGACACGGCAACCGCGCGCCTTGTGGAAGGATCCGATCCGTCCGCCGATGCCCTGGGGCGGCGCGTGTCGCTGCTGGAGGCGCAATCGCGCAAGGCCGACATCGAAGCGTTGCTGAATCGGCTTGCCGCCGAGTCCCGGAACTTCGCGCTGCTCGCCCGGATTGAGGAAGAAGCCCGCCGCCTTTCGATTCCCGGCGCCGAGGCGCGAAGCCTGGAGCGGCAGATCGAACTGACCGCCGATCCGGTGGACAAGCTGCGCATGCGGCTTGCGCTGGCGCGCACGCTCGAGGCCCGCCGCGATTTCGCACAGGCCGCCCGGACGATCGACGCCGTGTATCGCGACAATCCGATGGTGCTTGGCGTGATGCGCGCGGCGGTGGACTACCATTGGCGGACCCGGAATTCGGCACGTGCTCTGGACATTCTCAACGCCGCCGCCAACGGCGCACACGTCAGCCGCCAGCCCGCCCTGTTGCATGAATTCGCCCGCAAGGCGACTGAGGCCGGCCGTTACGCCGCCGCGCGGGAATCGCTGAACCGCCTGCTTGCCGGGGATCCTTACAACGCGTCTTACCTGGGCGCGATGGCCGACACGTATTCGAGGGAAGGCGACACGTCCGCGCTGAAGTCTTTTTACCTGGAAAAGATCAAACTGCTGGGGAATCGCACGCAGCAGGTGGCCGCTATGCGCCGCGCGCTGGCCGGCGTGCTGGCCGGGTCAAAGGACTATGCCGGGGCGATGGATCAGTACATTGAGGTGTTGAACCGCTATCCCGAAGATGAGGCGCTGACCGTGGAGGTTGCCCTTTTCGCCCGGCGTCACGGCCAGCGGGAGAAGCTGACCGGCCACTACCAGAAGACCACCGCCGCATCCCCCAGGGACTTCCGCTACCACCTGGTGCTGGCGCGTCTGCATAAGGAGTTTGAGGATTACCCCGCCGCCATTGACGCTTACGGCAAGGCCGCCGAGGTTCGTCCGGACCGCACGGATTTTCTGCAGATGCGCGGCGAGATGGAGCAGCGTCTGCTGCGCTTTGAAGATGCCGCGCGCACCTTCACACGCCTCTATGACCTGAGCTATCGCAATCCGGTCTGGATGGAGCGCGTGGCGGAACTGCGCGCCCGGCAGAATCGGGCCGGAGATGCCGTGGCTGCCCTGCGAACCGCATTTGTCGAAAACCGCGAGGATTCGCCCCAGGCGCACTTTGACGCCGCGAGCCGGCTGGAGTCATGGAATCTGATGGAGCAGGCGCGCAGCTTTGCCGACCGTGGCGTGGCCCTGGCCGGCGGGAACCTGCTGGGGGATTATTTCGGTGGCGCCGAGACGTACGCCCGAATTCTCACGCGCCAGCGCCAGTATGCCGCGCTCAGTGCGCTGGACCCGGAAGGCCGATTGCTGCCCGCCGCCGCCGGTGTGGTGGCGGCTTCCTTCACTGCCGAGGAAAAACAGACGTTCGCCTCGTTTCTCGATCAGCGAGGCGCCGGGCCGGAAATTGGCGGCCGCGCCGGCATGCCCGGCTGGCAGGCGCGGCGGCTGCATCAACTCATGATGCAGAAGCCCGGCGCGATTCACCAAATGCATGAGTTGGTGCGCATCCAGCGCGGCCGGTTGGCCTTTGAGGAGTTGGCCGGACAATTGGAGGCCTATTGGGGTGTGTATCCGAACTCGGATGAGAAGCCGTCCATTCTGGAAGCGGCGGCCGAAGCCCATCGGGCGATTGGCAACGAAGCGGAGGAACTGCGTTTGCGCGGACTTTCCGGTTGGACGGACCGGTATCTGGAACTGCTGGCGAGGCGGAATCCGAAGCGGCTGGTGGAACTGGCCGTCACCGGGCCGCGCGACGAGGCCGCCGATGCCGCCATTGATTCCGGGCGTCCGGATATCGCGCTGGCCGCAGTGCGGGCCCGTGGCCAGGGCCTGCCCCCGGTGTGGACCAAGGCCTACACCGCGCTGACCGGTTTCTACCTTGGACTCCGCACCCCTTCGATCGACGAAGCCTTCCGCTCAGCGCTTGATTCGATGCGCATCGGAGACCGCGCCGGGCGGGCCAC